>JAUXGL010000161.1 GCA_030622135.1 Deltaproteobacteria bacterium | reverse complement strand
CCGGCTATCTCAAGGCGGGCGGCCTGAACGTCACTCTGCTGGAGCAGTTCGAGGACCGGGCCCGCGTACTTTCGGAACAAGGCGTCCGCATCCAGGGAATACGCGGCGAGCACCGCATCCCGGTTCCAGTGGCCCTGGATGCCGGATCCGTCGGACCGGTTGACCTGGTGATCGTATGCGTGAAGGCCTTCCAGACCGAAGAGGCTTTGCGCCAGCACCTGGCCCTGGTGGGCGATCGCACCGTGGTCTGGTCCGCCCAGAACGGCCTGGGCAACTACGCGGCCCTCGCCAAGGTGGTTTCGAAGGAAAAGATCGTCGGCGGCAGCACCACCCTGGGCGCGAACGAGCTGGGACCCGGGTACATCCACCACGCCGGCGAGGGGGACACCTTCATCGGCGAGTTGAACGGAAGCCTATCCACACGGGTCAGGGAAATCGCAGAGACACTAACCGAAGCCGGAATCCGGGTCGGCGTCCGTGAAGACATCCGAAAAATCATCTGGAATAAGCTAATCATAAACGTAGGAATCAACGCGTTGACGGCCATTTTAAGAGTCAGAAACGGCGTCCTGGTCGAGCACCAGCCTTCGAAAAACCTCATGGAGGCGGCCGTCTCCGAGGCCGTCCGGGTGGCCGCTACCCAGGGCATCGTTTTCGACGAGGCCGAGATCCAAAACCGGGTTAAGGAGGTGGCCCGGCGCACGGCCGAGAACCGTTCCAGCATGCTCCAGGACATGCTGGCCGGCCGGCGAACCGAGATCGACTACATCAACGGCGCCGTCGCCCGGCTGGGCGACTCCCCGGTCAACCGGGCGCTTTGCGACCTGGTCCGGGCATTGGAGAGAACCCATGCAGAACGACAAGGTTAAGCTGAGCACCCTTTCGAAGATGAAGCGGGATGACCGGCCCATCACCATGGTAACCGCCTACGACACGCCCACCGCCCGCATCGTCGACGCGGCGGGCATCGACACGGTGCTTACCGGCGACAGCGCGGCCAACGTCGTGCTGGGCTATCCCGACACCATCCCGGTCACCGTGGACGAGCTGCTTCACCACACCCGCGCGGTCAGGCGCGGATTGTCGCGAGCCATGCTGATCGGGGATATGCCCTTCATGTCCTACAACATCTCCATCGAGCGGGCCATCGAGAACGCCGGCCGCTTCATGAAGGAAGCCGGCGCCGACGCGGTCAAGCTCGAGGGCGGCGGCTGCATGGCCGACACGGTCCGCGCCATCGTGAGAGCGGGCATCCCCATCGTCGGCCATCTGGGCCTGACCCCCCAGACCGCCGGAATGCTGGGCGGATACAAGGTTCAGGGCCAGGACGCCAAAACCGCCAGGCAGATCTACCAAGACGCCCTGGGACTGCAGGCGGCCGGGGCCTTCATGCTGGTCCTGGAATGCGTCCCGGCCAGATTGGGCACCCTGATCTCGAAGAAGCTCGACATCCCCGTCATCGGCATCGGCGCGGGCAACGGAACCGACGGCCAGGTACTGGTCTACCACGATCTGGTGGGCATCCAGTCCGGCTTCACCCCCAAGTTCGTAAAGCGCTACGCCCAGGCGGGGGAAATCATGCAAAAGGCGGTGGAGAGCTACTGCAAGGAGGTCCGAGAGCGAAGCTTCCCGGGCGAGGAGCATTCGTTCAAGATTTCGGATGAGGAACTCGCGGCCCTGGGGAAAACGATCAATGCTTGAATGATCGCTGCCCGGTGAAGACCATGGTCGCGTTGTTCTGGTTGCAGGCTTCGATGGCCTGGTAGTCGTTCATTGAACCGCCGGGCTGGATCACGGAAGTTACGCCCTCCTTCAGGCCTACATCCACACCGTCTCTGAAGGGAAAGAAGGCGTCGGAAACCATGGTGCTGCCGGGGAGGCCGCCTTTTCGTTGGGCTACCTCGGCGTCGATTGCGGCTTGCTTGTCCTGGTCCTTCAGCTCGTTGTAGGGGGTTCTGAACTTCTCGAAGCAGAGACGATCGGCCAGCTTGCGATAAGCCTTATCGCGAGCGATCTCGGCCACGCCCACTCGGTCCTGCTCGCCGGTGCCGATGCCCACGGTGACGCCGTCTTTTACGTAGATAACCGAGTTGGAGGTAACCCCGGCCTCCACCATCCAGCCGAAGAGCATGTCGGAATATTCTCCCTCGGTGGGCTCGCGGTCGATCTGGTACTGCCGGCCCTGGTACTCGCACGCGCCGAGCTTCAAAGCCTCCTTGCTCCGGGCCGCGGGGACGAAGGAAAGCTGGACCACCAGGCCGCCGTCGATGAGACTCTTGAAGTCGACGAAGCGCTTGGGGGCGTAGTCCTGCAGGCGGGCCATGTTGCAAATCTCCATGATGCGCAGGTTCTTGCGCTTCTTTAGGATGTCCACGGCTCCCTCCTCGAATCCCGGCGCCACCACCACCTCGGCGTAGCGGGTCGAGATCTCCTCGGCGGTGGTCCGGTCCACCGGGCGGTTCAGGGCGATACAGCCGCCGAAGGCGGCCACCCGGTCGGCCAGATCGGCCTGCACGTAGGCCTCGGCCAGAGTGCGGCCCTGGGCCACGCCGCAGGGATTGTTGTGCTTCATGATGGCGGCGGCGGGCGCCTCGGTCAGGTAGCGCAGGATGTTGAGAGCGTTGTCGGCGTCGGTGAGGTTGATCTTGCCGGGATGCTTTCCGAACTGGTGGAGGACGGCGCCGCAAACCAGCTCCTCGCCCGGACCGATCAGCCGGACGTCGCCGACGGCCAGGTTGCCATTGGTTAGCTTGTACAGGGCGGCCTCCTGGCCGGGGTTCTCCCCGTAGCGGAGCCCCTTCTTCAGGTCGTCGACCACCCAGGACATCTTCTGGTAAACCAGGGTCTGCCGGTCCTTCCCGCTGCCGAAAGAAATCTCCAGGTGGTCGGAAAAGTGATCGTCCATTATGGTACGGTAGGCCTTCTTGAGATCTTCAGCCATGACTCAGGCTCCCTTCTTGTCGTAGCAGCCTTCCATCTTCTCATCCGGGCTTTCCGCCAAAAACTTCGCGATGGTACCGTCGTACTCGGCGGTGTGGGCGAACGCCTTGCGGGCCAGGGCAAACCGGGTCTTCAGACCGATGCGTCCCCCGCTCTGCTTGAGCTTCTTGATGATCGACTCGTAGTCACCGGGGTCGGTCACCGAGGCCACCCGCAGGTAGTTCTTGGCCGAGGCCCGCACCATGCAGGGCCCGCCGATGTCGATGTTGGCCCGGGCCGTCTCCACGGTGACATCCGGCTTTTGTATGGTTGCCTTGAAGGGATAGAGGTTGCAAACCACCATGTCGATGGGCACGGCGTCGATGCGCTTCAGATCCGCCTGGTGGGCGTCGTTGTGTGTCTCGGTCAACAGCCCCAGGTAAATCTTGAAGTCCAGCGTCTTGACCAGCCCACCCTGGGTCTCGGGTTGGCCGGTATAGTCGGACACCCGGGCCAGGTGCCGGTTGGCCCCCGCCTCTCCCAGGATCTCGGCGATGCGCGCATAGGTGCCGCCGGTGGAGAAGAATTTCAAATTTTCGTTCACCGAAACCAGGCCGGGAACCAACACATCCAGGCCCCGCTTGTCGGAGACGCTGACCAGCACATGCTGTACCCGCACCCAATCGTCGATGTCCCGAACGATGTTGACCGCCATGTCTAACCTCCTTAAAGGATTATCACCTGCTGGCCCTCGATCTTCAGTTTTCCTTCCGCGTACAGGCGGATCACCTCGGGGTAAACCCGGTGCTCCACCTTCAGCCCCCTTCCGCGGAGATCGTCGATGCCGTCATCCGGCAGCACCGGAACCGAGACCTGCTGGATGATCGGTCCGGTGTCCACTCCCGCGTCCACGAAGTGGACGGTGATCTTCGTCTCCGCGAGCCTCTGGGGGTGCTCTGCGAGCATGCCCATGGCGAACTCGTATCCATGAGCCCCTTGGTAGGCCCGGGTGTCCGCCGGGTGGATGTTGATCACCCCGGGAAGGCCCTTTCTGTGGTTATAAAAGGCATCCAAAAGGTACGCGGTAACCACCCGCATGTACCCGGCCAGCGCCACCGCTTCTACCTGGTAAGGCTCGATCCTTTCGACGATCTCGCGCTCGTGCTCTTCGCGCTTCTTGAAGCCCTTATGCGGCACACAGACAGTGGGGATACCCGCCTGCTCGGCCCGCTTGAGACCGTAGGCCCCCTCCTGGTTGCTCATAACCACCACGATCCGGGCCGGATACTCGGGCTTTTTACAATTGTCGATGATCGACTGCAGGTTGGTTCCGCCCCCGGATATGAACGCCCCTAACCGCAGCTTTTCCATCGCCATCTCCCGTGAGGAGCGGCGACTATGCCACAAAGAAAAATCCGTTCCAAGCTTATTTGATCTGCCCCATTTTCCCACCTGTGCTCCTGGCGCACACGTCTCTACACAACAGGTAGAGACGCAGGGGAGCCAAAGAAAGATTGGAGACGATCCGGTACCCGGGCGTGTGCTACCATCTCATTTTAGCATTTTGGAATTCGGAAGGAACAAGCCATGAAGCGTTTGGGTTGCGTGTGCGTCGTGTTCGCCCTGGGCCTGTGGGGTTGTCACGACTCCGGTGCGGGGCCCGGTGAGGACGCTTCCGTGCCGGACGCCCGCGACGGAGATCCGGGCGGGGATCCCGTCGGTCCCGACATCGACAACCTGCCCTGTGATCCATCCGTGCCCCTGAGCGTCGACGTCCTCGACCAAACCGAAATGCTGATCGTAACCGGCCCCTCGCTGGCGCCGGCCTTCGAGGCCCTGGCCGACTGGAAGCGCGCCAAGGGGGTGCCCTGCGAGGTGGTAACCACCGACTTGATCGACCAGAACATGGCCGGTGTCGACGGCGCCGAGCGCGTGCGGGAGTATATCCGCTCTCTGCACGCAAACGGCGATCTGGCCTACGTGCTGCTCGGCGGCGACGCCGAGGTAGTGCCCTACCGCAACCTGCACACACAAGCCCTGTTTACCTACGACGCCGAGTTCGCCTCCGATTTCTACTTCTCGGATCTGGACGGCACCTTCGACGCAAACGGCAACGGCACCTATGGAGAGATCGACGACGACGTGGAGATGCATCCGGATGTCTCCGTGGCGCGCCTTCCGGTTTCGACCCCGGCGGAGACCGCGAGGATAATCGATCGGTTGCTCGCTTACGAGCAGACCGACTCCGGGCACGCGACCGACGCTCTGTTCATCTCCGAAGACTCCGGCTTTATGGGCTTCGACTCGGCAATCCAGCTCGATCCCCTGGCCAACAACACCTTCCCGGCCGGCTACGCCAAACAGAAGCTGTACTGGAAGCACGAGAGCTACCCGGATGCCGAGCCCAACTCGCTCCAGGCCCAGTTGGACGCCATCGACGCGGGAAAGAACTTCGTCACCCATTATGGCCATTCTTCGGAGCACAGCCTGAACATGGAAATGTCGGGAATGGACGTGGATGAGCTGACCAACGCGCCGGTCTTTCCGGTCTACGTATCCTGCGGCTGCCTGGCGGGCGACTTCGCCTTCGACACGGACTGCGCCGGCGAGCGGCTGCTCACCAACCCGAACGGCGGCGCGGTGGCCTACCTGGGCAACACCAACATCGGCCTGGGCCCCACGGGGGGCACCGCCCTGATCAAGTCGTTCTACGAGGCACTGTTTGCCGGAAACGACCGGCTAGGTGACGCCCTGTCCGTCGCCCGCAACAGCTTCTACACAAGCGAAACCAGTCTGCACAATGAAACCACGGGCATCCGCTGGACCCAGTTCGTTGTGGTCTTGTTCGGCGACCCGGAGATGCCCGTTCGCACGGCGGTGCCCGAGCAGCTGACCCTGGAGCACCCGGGCGTGTTGGGCCGCGGGGAGCAATGCCTGGAGGTGCGCGCGAGCCTGGACGGCCAGCCCCTGGCGGGCATCCAAGTCGCAATCTTTAGGCCCGGTAAGTTCTTGTACCGTCAAGAAACCGACGCGGCCGGCACAACCGTCTTCCGCTTCACGCCGCAGACACCGGGCCAGATCATGGTGACGGCCACCTTGGCACAATCCCTGCCCGCCCTGAGCACCATCACGGTGCCGTAGCCCACAGGACCGAGCCTATACTCGAAGAAAAGAAGAAAGACGAAAAGAGCGAAAAGAGGGACGGAGATTCGCTAAGTCTCTGTTTTTCAGGAAGTTATCGCGCTTCTGTCCCCCGCGTCTCCGCCCCCCCCCACGTCCAGACCCCATGTCCCTCCTTGACACCTAGCGATGATTGGACTATCGAATATGTCTCTGCAGGAAAAAACTTGGTTGTTGAGGGAAAACCGTTTTGGAATGGGGAATCCCGGAGCAAGTCTATGCTTACAAGGAAACTACGCATACGGATCCCTGAACGGCTATTGATATGAGGATGCCAAATATAACTTTCCCAGTATCCTAATCAACGACAAAGAAAAGGAGGGAAAAATGCAGCCGCCGACCAATAAGCAGTTGAACGAGATAATCAAAAAGATGAAAAAAGACGGCAAGGACGCATCGAAGTTCGAAGCGCTCCTCGAGAAGGTCGAGAAGGGAGAGGACGTTTCGGACGCTCCCGGCCTTGCAGATGCGACACGTCCGAGAGGCAAGAAGGTTCAGATCACGATGGGACCGCCGGGAGGCGTGAAAATCGAGGAAGTGTTGAAGGAAGCCAAGAAAAGGCAGAAGAAAGACAGTTGACGGAAACCGAATTAATTAGGAGGAACAAGTCATGATTCCAGTGATTGACGAATCGGGAAGCCTGACTCCGGAGCAGCAAGCAGAACTGGGCAACCATGTTTTCGTTGACTGTTATTCGACTCCGGTTGAACGAAACTGGCTCAAGGCGATCGTCGTTCGTGAAGACGGCGCCGTTTCGTATGCCGGATACTGGTCGGCACAGGTGACAGTCGACGACAACAGCATCGTTCGAGACATCGAAGCGATCATCGTGTTGAACCGGTCGTACCTGCAGGACATGACCGAGCTTAAAGAAACGCTGTCACATGAATACGGTCATCACGTCACGCTCTCTTACATGTTGATGTCATACAACGTGGCGGATAACATGGGCGATCTGCTGAAGACCAGGGCGCCGGTCGACTACTACAGAGCGCGGAATATCGAAGAAACATACGATCAGACCGCTCCTTTCTACGAGAAAGGATGGAACAACTGCGACAAGGAGATTCTCGCCGAGGACTATCGTGTGCTGTTCACCAACTCCGACAGGCCGCACAGGATGGCGAATGCCGAAAACGGCAACACCGTGGCCAGGGGAAAGCCACCGGAGATAACCAGGGATTGGATCTGGCGACTGTTCCGTCCCGAAGCCGTCGGCGAGGTAGCCTGGCCTTTCCCGATCTGATCAGGGAAAAAGAGGGACGTTCCAAGCTTATTTGATCTGGTCGAGCAGGCGGTTGGCCGTCGCCTCGAGCGGCTGGCCCAGGTGGTCGGTTTCCCCCGCGTGCTTCTTTATGACCTCTTCGAGCAACCGGCGGGCGCTGGCGGGATCGGTGTAGCGATGCACCCAGGCGGCCATGGCCAGCTTGGACAAGGCGGCCGGGTGGGCGTTGTACTCGCAGAGGCTGTCCGGGTAGCGGTCATCCACCATCCGCCAGTACTTCTCTGCCTGCTTGCGCCGATCACCGAGACCCATCGACATCGACCGGCTGCGAATGTAGTGATGCCCGAGCTCGAACGCGGCGCAGGCCGCACGGTTGGTGTCCGGGTACTCCTGCAGAATTTGTTCAAGCTTCAAAATGGACTCCGGGTCTCCCCGCGGCCGGCGGCCCTGGAACCAGAGCCGCTCCATCTCCTTGTGCCGCTCCCGACCCAGCTTCTCCCGGTCCGCGTGCCACTTCTTTTCGAACTCCCCGCCGAAGTGCATCACAGTCTTCTCGTTCAGCTCCCCGGCCGTATCCATCCCCTTCTCGCGCTCCTCCCCCGACACGGCCATGGCCCGCCGGGTCTGCACCGACGGCCGGTAGCGCCGGGGCGCCGGCTGGGGATCGGACGCCGGAGCGGTCACCCCGAGCGCGGATGCTTCCTCTTCCTCACCGCCGGTCAACACCACGGCGATCAGCACACCCACGACGATCACGGCCAGGCCTCCGATGTAGAGCAGCAAGCGCATGGCACCCTCCACAAGACGCCGGCCACTATACCACAACTGGTTTAGACATATGCAAATACGTCGACGAGCCTGACGAGCCTTGCCCGTGAAAATCGGTTACAATGGTGTATTCCTGGGGAAGCGAAAGGATCCCATGCGAGCAACCATCGCCGTCCTGGTCATCTCGCTTTTATGCACCTGCAGCGAAGCCGGGGAAAAATGCGAGAGCGCCTCCGAGTGCGACGATTCGAATCCCTGCACGGACGACTCCTGCGATCCGGACGTCGGCTGTCTCCACGAGAACAACACCGCCCGCTGCGACGACAACGACGCCTGCACTCAGATCGACCTGTGTTCGCAAGGCACCTGCCTGCCGGGCATACCCGTCGACTGCGACGACGGCAACGTTTGCACCGACGACATTTGCAGCGGGGACGGGCATTGCTTCTACGAAAACAACACCGCCGCCTGCGACGACCACAACGCCTGCACGAATCCGGATACCTGCCAGGACGGCGTGTGCACCGGTCCGACGGTCTGCACCGGCGAGGTCCTGGTTGAAAACATGATCCTGTACGACCGGCGAGGCGCCATCGTGCCCTTCGCCCACGGGCTGGCGGTATACTTCGAATGCCAGACTTCGGTGGACGCGGAGTACAACGCCGACACCATCCAGTGGGCCGCCGACACCTCCTGGGACGAGATGCTCAGGTCTCACTAGGCACTTGTTGATGGAAACGCGACAACATGTTGTAAGACGGATTTTTGAGAACTTACACGTAGGGGCACCAAGGGGAGATTGGGGCCGTTCCGCTCCCTTGACAGGTAAGTACTTTCTCCTTATAATTCAGGCAGATCCGCAATCCACAAGCTTACGCGGACGTGAAGGAGGAATATAATGAAGAAGGCGGCGCTGGTGGTGCTGGTGCTGTTTGGCTGCGTGGCCTCTGCGGGTTGCAAGTCCGGAGATATTACAGGGCCTCCTGCCGCACCCATTGCCATAACCACACAATCGCTTCCCGATGGCATTATGGGAGAGCCATATTCAAAAACCATCGAGGCGAGCGGCGGTGTGCCCCCGTACACGTGGTCCGTGGAGTCGAATGATTTGCCTTCCGGCCTATCTCTGGACGGTTCGACCGGCGAGATTAGCGGCACACCGGATGCCGAAGCTGTTTACACCTTCACTATCGGCGTCGCGGATGCGGCGGACAAGCACACGAGCAAACAGTTTTCAATAACCACAAAAGAACCTCTGTCCATAACCACGCAATCGCTTCCCGATGGCATTATAGAGGCGTCATATTCAAAAACTCTTGAGGCGAGCGGCGGTGTGCCCCCGTACACGTGGTCCGTGGAATCAGATGATTTGCCTTCCGGTCTAACTCTGGACGATTCGACCGGCAAGATTAGCGGCACGCCGGATGCCGAAGCTGTTTACACCTTCACTATCGGCGTCGCGGATGCGGAAGACGGGTTTGCGAGCAAACAGTTTTCAATAACTACAAAAGAAACCTTTGGAGTGGATACAAATCCCACCGGCGATTCTATCGGCGGGGGAGACGGTTACAGCCGGCCGGTGACTGACGGCGATTACCGAGTAAACACGCTCGATGAGCTACTCGATGCTCTCGAGCAGGCCGTGGCCGGGCAGGTGGTGTACGTGGAAGCCGATGCCGAGATAGACCTTTCAGGCGAACAAAACGTGGACATAGCCGGCGGCGTGACCCTGGCAAGCAATCGCGGCCATGCCGGCTCGCAGGGTGCCCTGCTCTACAGCGATGAGCTTGAGACCATACCGCTCTTTCTGGTTGGCGGCGAAAGGGTGCGGGTGACCGGGCTGCGACTGCGCGGGCCGGACCAGGAGAGGAGAAGCTCGGCATACGTGCTGCCGAACTCCCGCAGCATCCAGTCGTCCTACCCGTACCTGGAGGTGGACAACTGCGAGCTCTGGGGCTGGAGCCACGCGGCGGTGTTTCTCAGGGAGGGCGCGACAAACGCGCATATTCACCATAACTACATGCACCACAATCAGCGCACCGGCCTGGGGTACGGAGTTTGTCTCGACAAAGCCGATGCACTTATCGAGGCCAACCGATTTGACTGGTGCCGCCACCACATCGCCGGCACGGGAAGCCCCGGCACCAGTTACGAGGCGTGCTATAACCTAGTTCTCAAGAATGCCAACGGCCACAGCTTTGACATGCACGGCGGCGCCGACCGGGGTGATGGTACCGATATCGCGGGCGATTGGATAAAGATTCACCACAATGAGTTTCAGGCGACATCCGTCATTGCGATAGTGATTCGCGGGCGGCCTACCGAGGGTGCCGAGGTGCATCACAACTGGTTTTTACACAGCGGCCCCAGCAGCGCCGTGCGCCAGCTCAACGCTACCGGCAACCTGAGTGTTTACCGCAACCAGTACACATCCGCCCGCACGATAAAATAAAAGCTGCGTAACGGTGGTGACACCGGCTATGAAACCCGGCTCCTATTTTACGGCCAACGGTACGGTGACGTTCCGCCGCTCCCCGCGATAGCGCGGGTAGCGGAACATATCCAACGCCTTCTTGAAGCAATCCCCCAGATGTAGCCCGCCGACTGGGGGATTGCACTGGAAGCGGATGGCCCGGCCGTCGTTGCGAACCGCCCAGTCGAGCTCGAAGGCCTCCCCGGGCTCCACCTCCCCCGTCCGAGCGGCCCGGGCCAGGCACCCGGACAACAGCGGCAGGTACTCGGCATGGACTTCACCCATCTCGGCATTGGAGAGTTTCGCCCGGGTGGACCCGGCGGAAAAATCCCTGAAAGTCATGAAGCCCGCGGCGCTCCTTTCCAGCCGATCGCAGGCCGGCACCCCGGATTTTCGGCGCAGCTTGGCACAGACCCGAACCAGATCCTCCGAGCGAGCGTAGCGGCGGCGCTCCGCGGAGAGGTCTCCGATCTTCTCCGCGTTGATCTCGGCGAACAGCTTGTAAGCCCCCACCAACTCACCCTGCCTCTCCATCAACCTGGCCGTCTGGTAGAGCAACGTCCTGCGCCGCTGAGGACAGGCCTGCGCACACAGCTCCGCGGCCTCGCGGTACTTCTCCACTTCCGCGAACAGATCTCCGGTCGCACCCAGCACCCGGCCTTCTACTTCCAGCGCCGCCGCCCAGAGCGCGCCGTATCTCCATTTGCGGGCCCGCTTGCGGATCCGGTTGGTCGCCTGCATCAGGGTGTACACCTCGGGATCGATCTCGTCGATGTCGGCGGGCCGGTCGCGCCGCCGGAACTTGTTCGCCTGCGCGCCCAACTCGACAATCTGCGCCCAGGCCTCCATGAACCGGTCGAAGTAAGCGGCCGATTTCTTCGACCAGCCCCGTCCCCGCTTCGATATTCTCCCCAGCAAGCGATCTCGCTGCGGGCCGGCACCGCCCCGGGCATACTCGTCCAGCGCCCGACGATAGGCCTTCCGGGCGGCCGGCTGCCTCCCGCGCCGACGCTCGGCGTTCCCGATCCGCCTATACAAGCGCCCCCGCCGCGCGCCGTTCTCTTCGGTCTTGTCGAGGTTGTTCAACGCCTGCCGGGCCCGCTTGACCACCTCGGCCGGACCGGCCATGACAGTCCCCGTCAACAGACAGCACAAAAAAAAGAAACATACCCGCAGAACCATCGGCGCCTTCTCCTCAACCACGGCATTAAATCACCAACTTCTGAGAACTTCAATAAACGGGTGTGCACGATGCCGAGGCCTCCCAGGATCTCCCACCCTTCTTTTCCCGGAACGCCAGATCGTTTTGCAAATCAAGGAGCTGCGCTGAAGTCGAGCGGAGGCGTGGTTCGTAACGTCGAGCATCGACTTCGGTGCTGCGACGCGGAGTTGCAAAACGAGGTGGTGGAT
>JAUXGL010000112.1 GCA_030622135.1 Deltaproteobacteria bacterium | reverse complement strand
ACTACTACTACTACTACTACTACTGCTACTACTGCTACTACTACTACTACTACTACTATTACTACTACTACTACTACGACATCGATGAAAATCCGGGGAGTTACACGGCAATACCGGGACTCTGGGGGGGTAGTTTTGGATTGACACCGCACGTTGCCCGTGGCAGAGTACGGCGTTTTCATCCAATGTATGCAAAAGAGGAGGATGATATGTTTAATAATCCCAAGGAGAGAAAAAGATGAAAAAAATGTCAGCCATGATTCTGGTGGTTACCCTCGCGATGAGTGCGGGATGCCTGTTCGCGGCCTGCGGCGAGGACATCACCTGTGCTCCGGGCACGACCAAGGAGGGTGGCAAGTGCGTCCCCGCCTGCGCCGGCAACGAGTATTTCGACGGGAAGCGTTGCCAGACCGTCTGCGAGGAGGGGAAATACTGGGACGGCACCGGCTGCCTGGACGTCCCCGCTTGTGACACCGGCACCACTTTCAACCCCGACACCAACCGGTGCGAGCCGGACATCACCGCCTGCGCGCCCGGCACTCACATCGAGAACGGCGAATGCGTGGCCGACTACTTGCCGGATCCCGACTTTCCCGAGAGCCAGACGGAGATCCCCGAGATCACCCTGGCGGCCCAGGGTGAGTCGATCTCGGTCGGCGGCACCGTCAACACACCGGTCGACATGGACGACGACGGGATGGAAGATGCGGACTGGGACGAGTTTTTCTTCCAGACCACTGAGGGTGGCGTCTACCTGGACCTCCATGCTACTTCCGAGGGCGCCTGCCTGCCTGCGTTCGCCATATACGGTATCACCCCCGAGACCTGCAACCTCGCATCGGACCAGTGGACGTTCTTCTACGAGCGCTACGCGCTCAATCCCAACGGCCTCGATTCCCACCGGGAAGTCTACCTGCCCATGGCCGGCTGCTACATGATTATGGTCACCGACTATAACAACATGGTCGAGTCCATCTTTGGCGAGGGGCTGGTGCCCCTGGGCGGCGACGACTTCACTTACTATGTCACCATCACTACGAATCCCGATCCGGTCCCCAGTGCCCTTGCCGGCTTTCCGGTTTCCGAGGCCGGCAATTTTGACGAGGGCAAGCTGGCCTTCTACAGCATCAGCGGTTTTTCCGCGGGTGAGGTGATCAACGGCGTGTCCATGGGCGCCCCCATCGCGGATACCATGAGTCACGCCTACCCGGCGGTGATGGTGTTCGGGCCCGATGGCCACCTGGTGAGTGAGGCGATCGCTTACGGCAACATGGATGGCGTGGAGGTTCTCTTCGAGGTTGCCACCGGCGAGTACATGTTGGTGCAGGACTTCCTGATGACCATCGGCGCCAACCGCGAGTTCGAGTTCAACGTGGCTGCCTTCACGCCGACCGACTGCACCGCCAACGACTGCAGCAGCCGGGATCTCCCGGCCGGCCAGGACGACGTGTTGACCTATGACGTGGTGGAGAACGAGATCTTCCTCTTTCACTCCGTGAAGCCCGCCTCCGGCTCGTTGACCATCCTGGTGTACAGCCAGGCCGGAGTTCTGCTGGGCGAGGGATACGCCACGGCGGGCAGTCCTTTCGATTTGTTGAAGCATATCCCCCAGGCCATGAAGTTGATCGTGAAGATTTCCGAAGACGAGGGCCTGGCGACCACTTACACCCAGTCCACCTTCCATATCGCCGAGTCGCTGGTGGTTCCGGGCGAGAACACCGGTAAGAAGGTCATCGATTTCCCTGCGGTATATTACCCTGCGGGCATCGACCAGTTTGAAGGCACCGCCGGGCAGATCGCGGTGTTCACCGATCATGTGCTCGCCAACTCGATCGGTATAGCTCCATTATTTCCCTTGATTCAGGAAACCAACGATACTTTGTTCAACGCGCTGGACGGCCGTGGAGATCTGGTCGTGCCGTACATGGCGGTGCTTCCCTACACCGGCCGCTTCCTGCACTGGTTGCATGCCGGTGACAATCCCGACTTCTACCCGAACACCTACAGCATGACCATGGGGCTGGTGGACGTTACGCCGAACGTGGGCATGCCCATCGACACGACGCCCATCCAGGTCACCACCAACGCGCTGGAGGCCAACGTGGATATGGCCGCCTTCCGGTTCACCGTGGTAGAGGGAGCGGACTACGGCATCATCGCGACACCGCCCAGCGGAAGCACGCTTCTGACCGAGGTGAAGGTATATTGCGAGGGCTTCGTGGATCCCTGGTACGGGGCGTTCTGCCAGCCCGGTAGCCCCCAGATGATCGAGGTTCACGGCGCCACCGCTACGGAAGCCGGCGGGGCGCTGGACATCGGCTTCTTTTCCTCGGAGTACGACGGCGAGTACCTGGTGGTGATCCGCGACGCCAGCGGCACCGCCACGGGGACCGAGGCCTATGCGGTGACCGTCGGCAAGCCGGTGTGCGATGTCGACTCCACCCGCTGCAACGCCGACGGCAACGTGGAGATCTGCGACGGCTACGGCTGGACCGAGCACGAGGTCTGCGTCAACGAGTGCGCGACGATCGGCGAATCGGCCGCCTGCGTGAAGCTGATTACGTCGCTGCCGTACACCGACACCGCGGCGCGGCCGGCGGACCGCTCGTACAACTACTACAAGCTGAAGCTGACCGCCGACGCCACCGTGGACATCGAGATGATCATGGGTGACTGCATGGGTGACGACGACGACCCCAAGCTGGTTCTTTTGGATGACACCGGCGCCTGGATAGCCTTCAACGACGACATCGATCAGGACGCTGATAAGTATTGCTCGCTGATCGAAGACCAGGTCATAACCGGCGGGACCACTTACTATATCGGGGCGTACGTGTTCTCTTGGTCGGTTCCCGCCGACTACACCCTGACAGTCACCGCCCAGTAGATCCATCCGGCAATAAAAAAAGCCCCCGTGAGGGGGCTTTTTTTTACTCCGGCATCCGGATAAAGCCTTCCTTCTGAAGGAGCTTGGTTTCGTCCCGGGCTTTCTTGATGATTTCTTCCGCGGTCTTCTTCAGTTGGTCGTAGGTGACGTCGGTGATCTGGGCGACGCCCTGTTCGATGGCCTTCATGCCCACCGCGGCGGCCTCGCGGGGGAATACCTCCCAATCGTCCATGGTGGGGACCAGGTAGTCGTCCTTCAGGCCCCGGTCCTCGGCGGTCTTGGCCAGTTCCAGCGCGGCTTGTAGGCACATCTCGTCGGTGATGGTCCGGGCGCGCACGTCCAGGGTGCCGCGGAAGATGCCCGGAAATCCCAGGGAGTTGTTCACCTGGTTGGGGAAGTCGCTGCGGCCGGTGGCCACCACGCGCGCGCCGGCCTCATGGGCCTCCCAGGGCCAGATCTCCGGGACGGGGTTGGCGCAGGCGAACACCACCGCGCCGTCGGCCATGGAGGCCACCCAGTCCTTCTTGACGACGTCCGGACCGGACTTGGAGAGCGATATCAGCACGTCGGCTCCCTGCATGACTTCGGGAGTGGGCCCCTCCATATTGTTCCGGTTGGTGATCTCGGCCAGCTTCCATTTCTCCGGTTCGGTCTCCTTGAGATTGGTCCGGCCCCGGTGCAGCGATCCCTTGGTGTCGCACAGAATAATATTACCGGCGGGGACGCCGGCCAAAATCAGCAGGTGGGCGATGCGGATGTTGGAGGCGCCGGCGCCGTTCATGACCACCTTGACCTGGTCCATGGCCTTGCCGACGATCTTGAGCGCGTTGATAAAACCCGCGACGGTGACCGCGGCGGTGCCCTGCTGGTCGTCGTGCCAGACCGGCACCCGGCATTCCTTGCGTAGGGTGTCTAAGATGCGGAAGCATTTCGGCTTGGCGATGTCCTCCAGGTTGAATCCCCCGAAGGAGGGTTGCAGCCACTTGACGGCGGAGATGATCTCGTCGGGGTCCTTGGTGTCCAGGCAGAGGGGGACGGCGTCCACTCCGCCCAGGTACTTGAACAGGATGGATTTGCCTTCCATCACCGGCAGGCCCGCCTCCGGGCCGATGTCCCCCAGGCCCAGCACCCGGGTGCCGTCGGAGACCACCGCGATGGTGTTGCCTTTGGCGGTATGCTCCCAGACCATTTCTGGGTTGGCGGCGATGTCGAGGCAGGGCGCGGCCACGCCGGGGGTGTACCATATGGCGAAGTCGTCGAAGTCGCGGATGCAGACCTTGGGCGTCACTGCCATCTTGCCCTTATAGAAGGGATGCAGGCGCATGGCGTCCTGGGCGGGTTTCTCCGCCTTTTTAATGAGCTCTTCCTTGGAAAGCTTTCCGGTCATCTATGCCTCCTAGTCATCGATCCAATGGGGGCTAACTACACCCGTGTTGACGCGGTGTCAACCCATGGTACAATCCGGGCAGACAGGGGAGACCCGATGTTCGGTTGGTTGGCTCGCAGCAGATTCTACCTGATCGTTGCCGTGGTTTCTCTGCAGTCGTGCGGGGGAGCTGAGCAGAGCTCGGTTGCCGTGGCGGATCGGGGTCCGGTTTTGGCGCGGGTGGGCGAGTTCGAGTTGCGTATTGCCGACGTCGAGCCCTTGGCTCGCCAGGCTGCTGAACTCCGCTTGGATCTGGGCCTGGAAGTTGCGCAGGACGACCGGGTGGGCCTGGCGGTGGAGTTCCTGGCCTTGCTCCATCTGGACGCGATCGCCGACGGAAAGAAGCGCCTGCTGGCCCGGGCCTACCTGGACCGGATGTTTGCGCAGGCGGAGCCGGTGTCCGTCTCGGATGCGGAGTTGCAACAGGCGCACCGGGAAGAGATTAAGAAGTACCTGTCTACGGGCGAGTCGGATATGTACCGGCCGACCTTCATTGATGCCACCGCAATCGTGGTGGGGTGTTTTCCCGACCGGCACCCGCCCAAAGGTGACGAGGAACCCGTGCTGATCATGGAGCAGGCGCGCGGGCTGGCCGGGGAGATCGCCGCCGCCTGCGGAGCCCGGGTGCCGGACCTGGATGATTTCCATTCCATTGCCAGGCGGTTCATGTCGGGTCATCCCACCGTGGAGCTCAAGGAGTTCGGCCGGATCCACAGGGATCCTCGTCTGGCCCGGATGCATCCGGCGCTGCACCGGGCCGTAACCGCGCTTGCGGACAACGGCGCGGTGTCCGTTCCCGTGGAGGTGCCCGGGGCCGTGTACGTGATCCGGTGTGGAGTCACCGATTTTGGGAAGGGGGAGCGCTCCGGGGAGGTGCAGGACGAGTTGAAGAACCGGATCCGGCTGTCGCGGAATCGCTCGGCCTATCGGGAGCGGTTGAGCCAACTGAAGGAGCGCTACCGAGTGCGCACCTGGCCAGAGAGGCTTCGCGGCCCCGAGCGATGAGGCGCCGACTTCCAGCTATCCTGGCGGTCGCACTCCTGCTGGCCTCCGGCGCGCCGGCCGACGAGCCGGGGATGTCCATCGATGACGAGGTGGGGCTGCTGTACTCCTCGCAGATGCACTTCGGGCCCGACGGGATTCCCCTGGTGACCATCGGAATAATGGAGCAGCGAGAGAGAGTGTCGGTTTCCTGCGAGAAGGGGTGCGAGCTTTCCTTTGTGGTGGCGACCGACGGGGAGTGGGAGCGCAAGACCGCCGAAACCGAGGCCGGGGAGTCTTTGACCTTCAAGGTTGCCGAGGCCGCGCCGGGACAGGTTCAGTACTGGTGCGGCGTTTTGAACATTCCCTTCGGGGAGAAGGAGACCCTAAAGCGCGCGGTGGGCGCCTGGCGGGAGCGGGGCGAGAAGGTGCAGGTGTTCGAGGCCGGCTCTGTTTTCGGCATCCGCGGCCACGTCATCGACAACCGCGTCTACGTCCTGGCCATCCGCCCCCAGGACACCGAGGAAAAGGCGACCGAGGAAGCCGCCAAGGTGTTTACGAAGACGGGATCCAAGACCTTCGTCCACGCCTACCTGGACCGGCGTCCTTCCGGCAAGATTTGGGTGCAGGCGGACTCTGCTCTGGATCTGGTCACCGTGCGTCCCAAGGACGGCGGGTTGGTCACCGTGCACCGGGTGGAGTTCGGCCAGGGCTACCGGTGGCACGGATTCGAGGATCGCAAGTTCTCCGGCCAGATACTGGTCACCCTGGGCCGCGACGGCCGGCTGGTCGTGGTCAATCGCATAAACGCCGAGCGCTTGCTGGAGGGCCTGGTGCCCGCGGAGATCCCCAGGACCGCGCCCATGGAGGCCATCAAGGCCCAGGCGGTGGTGGCCCGCGGCGCAGTCTTCGCCAAGATCGGCACGCGCCACCTTTTAGACCCGTACCTCCTGTGTGCCTCTACCCACTGCCAGGTCTACGCCGGCGTGGGCGTCGAGCACCCCCGTACCTCCCGCGCGGTTCGCTCCACGAAGGGCGAGCTCTTGTTCCGCGGCTCCGACCTGGTCGACTCCGTCTACAGCGCCTCCTGTGGCGGTCACACCGAGGACAACGACGCGGTCTGGTCCGACCCGCCCAAAAAGAGTTTGCGCGGCCGCCCGGACATGCCGCTGGAGGCGGCCAGGAAGTGGCTGCCCCTGGAAAAGAACCTCTCCCTGTGGCTGCGCTCCTTTCCCCCCGCCTGGTGCAACCTCGCAACCCACAACAAGCCGGGCATCTTCCGCTGGCAGCGCATCATCCCCTCGGCGGAAATGGACCGGTTGATCGCCAAGCAGAAACCCATCGGCCAGATAATGGCCATCCAGGTCCTCGACCGCGGTGTCTCCGGCCGGGTCAAGGCCATCCGCGTGGTGGGCTCCGAGGGCGACCTGGTGGTTCAGCGCGAATGGCCCATAAGACAGCTCTTGGGCATGCTCAGGAGCGGCATGTTCGAGGTAGGCGTAGAACTGGACGCCGATCAGATGCCTACAAACTTCCACTTCATCGGTGGCGGCTGGGGCCACGGCGCCGGCATGTGCCAACTGGGCGCCATCGGCATGGCCGAACACAACCACGACTACCGCCAGATCCTCTCCCACTACTACAACGGCGCCAAGGTTTTCAGATTGTATTCAGATTGTATGGTGTTGCGCTCTGAGCGAGATACGGCGCAGGTTGATGGCATTGATGAGGAAGTGGCAGAGGACGGGGGCTATGAGGGTGCCGGTAAGTAGGTAGAGGGCGCCCAGGGCGAAGCCCATGGCCAGGGCCATTGCGGTCCAGGGGAGGTAGGTTTTGGAGGGGCCCGCATGGAGGAGGCCGAAGATCAGGGAGGTCAATATGAAGCCTAGCGCGGGCTGCATGGCTCCGCGGAAGAAGGCTTCTTCGGCTACGCTGCTTGTCAGGGCCAAGAGGACTACTTCGAACACGGAGAGAGGGCCGAGGATGCGGGCGAATTCTTGTTCGAGGCGGCGGGCCCAGGTAAAGCGGGAGGCGGACAGTTGGGAGAGTGCAGTTACCAGGAGGCCGGTGGTGGTTCCGATCAATGCCGACCAGCCGGGTTCCATGGGGTCGGGGGTTTCGAAGAGGGGGCGGTCGCCGCGGAGGTAGGACCAGAGGATTGCGATGGCGAAGAGGACGCCGTATGCTATCGAGATGAAAATGACCTGAGTTGAGATTTTTTTATTATTTCTAGGCACCCGGCTTTCTTACAACGTGGGTTCGGGGTCGTCAACGGAGAGGGAAAATGGGACTTGACCGGGATCTGGTCGGGAAGCTGTATGCGGAGAAGGAGTACAAGGTTGAGAAGGAGGCGATGGTGGCCTATGCCCAGGCCACCAACGAGTACAATCCCAAGCTGGCCGGGGACAGCCCCGAGATGGCCTCGCCGATGTTCGGAGTGGTGTACCTGCTGCCGGGGCTGGTGGATGTGTTCTTCGATTCCGAGCTGATGAAGGATGCCAACCTGGGCCGGATGCTCCACGGTGGGCAGGACATGCGTTTTTCCAGGCCGGTCCGGGATCGGGATGTCCTAAAGACTCGGACCAAGGTCGAGAGCATCGAGGATTGGGGGACGGGGGAGCTTCTAACCATCAGTTTTTCGACGGAAAGCCAGGATGGAGATCCGGTGATGGTGGGGCGAGGGACCTTCTTGTTCCGGGGGCCGCCGGACCCCAGCAAGGTAATGAAGAAGAGCGGGCCCACCGAGATCCCGAAGGTGCTTTTCGAGAAGACCTACCACGTCGACGACGATCAGACCTACCGGTACGCCGAGGCTTCGGGAGACCACAATCCCCTGCACGTGGACCGGGAGATGGCCAAGGCCATGGGCTTTCCCAACGTCATCGTCCAGGGCCTGTGCGTGATGGCGCTGGCCCAGCAGGGCATCATCGACTATGGGTTGGACGGGGAGCCCGCGCGGTTGCTCCGGCTCTCGGTGCAGTTCTCCAAGCCGGTGTTTCCGGGGGACGATTTGCGCTGCATTGCCTGGGAGAAGGGTGTCTACGGCGAGGGGGGGCGACGGGTGCTCGGGTTCATCATGAAGAGTCAGCGGGGCGAGGAAGTGATCCGGGAGGGGATTGCCGAGTTGGGCTGAGACTCGCTTTTTAAAGGACATACGGCGTTTTCGCCGGCTCCACCAGCCATCAACTTCCCTGGGAGGGGTCGGGGTTGCCCGGGAGCGTGTCACTCTTGACACATCCATTCCGGCGATATTTTTATCAACTCCACTATCTTGCTGAAAGATAAAGGTTTTTTCTAAACCGGATGCCGGGAGGTGGGGGTGGGATGGTTGAAAAGTCGTCATCGGAACCGGTGCTTCTCGTAACCTTCGGAAAAGGCTCGTATCTTTGTAATGTATTGTAATTACTGAAGATAAATCGACATGATCGGGTCTCAACGTTGTTGACAAAGGATCTTGTATGGGCTATCTTGTACCCCTTGGAAGTTGGATATTTGAAAATTTGAATTGGATATTCTTTGGCAAATTTGGGGCATGGCGGTTGGCCTTCCCGTCTTCCCTGTCTTCGTGGCCAGAGAATAACGGGGAATCCCATAAGGGGTTCCCCGTTCTTTTTTTGTCCGGGAATCAGGCGTTTTTCTGGACGCGGCCGGACTTGATGCACTTGGTGCATACGCGTCGGGTCATGCAGCGTCCCTCGACCGTGACGTGCACGGTCTGGAGGTTGGGTAGCTGCCGCATCCTGGTCTTGTTGTTGGCGTGCGAGACCCGGTTGCCCGAAAGCGGTCCTTTGCCGCAGATGTCACAACGTTTAGCCATCGTTTTCTCTCCTGGGTGCGGAGCTGTAGCATGATTGATGAGAAGGATCAACCTCTTTCTATAGTATCTTTTTCAGCTTTCTCTTTTCGTGTACCAGCCGGGCGGTTTCCCGGGCGGCGTAGGCCACGCCTTCCATGCCTAGACCGGGAATGGTTTCCGGTCCGCAGAAGAACATGTTTCGGTATGGCGTACGCAATGGCAGCACGCAGGAACCCATGAGCACGTCATGTTCGGTTTCGAAGATCGGATGGAGGCTCCAGGGCGCCGGGTGGCCCTCCTCGCCGGCCCGCGATCCCCAAAACGGGCTGGAGCGCCCTTTTAGGTGTTTCTTGAGGAATGGAACCAGCCAAGCGACTGCTTCGAACACCTTCTGCTCAAGGGGGCCCAGGTACTCGCGGCCCAGCGCCCGCTTCCGATAGGGAATCGTGCAACTGCACGACAGCAGCTTTTGTCCCTGGCGCTGTGGGCAGGGCAGGCACAGGAGCCGCACCAGGTTGTCCTCCTCCAAGCGGCCGTCGGGGTTTTGTACCAGGAGAATCTGCTTGGCCATGCCCAGAGGCAGGGCGTCTTCGGGGACCAGTAGGTTCATGACGAATAGGCTGCGCGCGGGCCGCACCGTGTCTGCGGCCAGGCGAAAACGTCGGTGGCGTCGCCGCGGGGGCACGATTTCCAGGGCCTTGCGTATGGGTAGGCTGGCTATCAGGGTTGAGCAGTTGTAGACTCCCGTGCCGCGCAGGGTTTTTACGCCGGCGATGTTCTTGCCGTCGAAGAGAACCTCTTCCACTACGGCCTTGGGTTGGATTTCCATACCGCTCTTCTTGAGCGTCTTGTACAAAAGGTCGGTGAAATCGGGGACGACTCGGAATCCGCTGAGCAACGCCAGTACCAGGTGACCGGTGGCCGGGGCGCTGCGCTTGTTCGAATCCAGGTGGGAGATGAACGCCGTGGCCGCCGCCAGAATGCGCAGAAGTGGGGGCCATTCGCCGGGAGGTGGCAGGGGGATGGCCTGGCTGGGGCGCACCAGGCGTTTGAAGAGGATCTTTTCCCTGAGCCCCTCCGGTGGAACCGGCGGATGGGCCTGCAGCTGCGCTTGGAACTGTTGGTCGGCTTTCGAGATGTTGTCGAGGGTTTCTAGGAATTGGGTTTTCTCCTGTGGAAAGGCCCTTGCAAGCTCGGCGCCGAGCCGGGAGCGGTCCGCGCTCAGATCGATACGCTGTTCTTTTGTGATCACCTGCAGAGGTATATCGTTCTTGATTCCCAGGGTGTGGACGGGATCCTCCACACCCACGGTGTTGAGCACCTCGTCGAGGACCGGCGCGTGTCCGTAGGGCGGCAGCAAAAACGGCAGGGCGGGGATCTGGATGTCGCCGGAAGCATAGGTGGCGGCTCCTTGGGCCTGACCGATCATCAACACGCGGTACTTCCGTCGGCGCAGCAGGCCGCCGGCGATTGTGCCCGCCAGATCGGCACCGACGACGATGGCATCGTAGAAACTGGTCCGCGGCATTTTCGCTTTAGCCTCGGTGTATGGGTTGTTACGTGAGGGCGAACCGGCTTTCGGAACCTTCGCGCGCCTCAATCCGGCCGATGGGCCAGCTCTCCACCCCATGCCCGGAGGCTATTTCTCTGGCCGCGTTTTGGCTGTCCGGGCCGAGTACCGCCACCATTCCCAGGCCCAGGTTGAACGTCTTTTGCATCTCGGCTTCTTCCACCGGGCCCGCTTGTTCCACCAGCCCAAAGATCGGCGGGATCGTCCAGGATCCCTTCTGGACCGTGGCCTTTAGGTTCTCGGGCAGAACCCGCGGCAGGTTCCCCGGCAACCCGCCGCCGGTGATGTGCGAAAGGGCGTGAACATCGGTCTGCTTGACCAGCTCGAGGCAGAGTTTCGCGTAGATACGGGTGGGACGCAGGAGCTCGTCTTTTAGCGGGACCGAAAGCCCGGCGGGTACGGCGGCCAGGTCGCTGCCCGCCTGCTCGACTAAGACCTTGCGGACCAGCGAGAAGCCGTTGGAGTGGAGACCCGAAGAAGCCAGGCCCAGCAGCAGGTCGCCGTCCTTGACCTTATGGGTGCCCAGTACGCCGTCGCGCTCCACCGCGCCAACGGCGAAACCGGCCAGATCGTACTCTCCGGGCTGATAGAAGCCGGGCATCTCGGCGGTTTCGCCGCCGAGCAGCGCGCAGCCCGCCTGGCGGCAGCCTTCGGCGATCCCGGTCAGCACTTGCTTTCCTTGCTCGATGTCCAGGCGGGCGGTGGCGAAGTAGTCCAGGAAGAACAGCGGCTCGGCCCCGCACACCACGATGTCGTTGACGCACATGGCCACCAGGTCGATTCCCACGGTTTCGTGGTTTCCTACCAGGTTGGCCAGCTTGAGCTTGGTCCCCACCCCGTCGGTCGAAGCCACCAAAAGCGGATCTCGGTACCGCCCTACGTTCAGCGAAAACAACCCGGAAAATCCCCCCAGTGATCCGATTACCTCCGGTCGCGTCGTGGACTTCACCATTGGTGCAATCTCATCCACGAACCTCTCCCCGGCATCAATATCCACCCCCGCATCTCGATACGTAGTAGCCATGCGCCGAACCTAACGCAGAGAGTACCTCAAGTCAATGTAACCTTAGGCGGGAATCTCCCACCCCATTTCCGGTCGATCCCAACACCCTACGGGTGCAGCACCCTTGAAAGGATAGGGCCGCTGAAAAACGCGGCAAAACGCGTCTCCCGCGTAAAATGGGACATTTATACCGTCCGTTTCACAAGTGTGCGTTTTTGTGCCGTCCCGTGGAGCTGGCTTTTTTAAATTGCCCGCCCCAAGCGGGCATGCTAGCTTTCCCCGCTTGCCAGACAGTAGGGAGACTGACATGTCCGAAGTCGAGAGCAAAGGTGGCAGGATCATTGCCCAGCTATTGAAGGACGTCGAGCCGGGTACGCCGCGGTTCGAGGTCCTGGATGTGGCCCGGCGCTTCAAGACGTCTTGGGTGGAGTTGGGCGGGAAGCTGTACGAGGTTCGGAGGAAGAAGCTCTACGAACAATGGGGGTACGGCAAGTTCGACGAGTACTGCAGCCAGGAGATCCGCATCAAACCACGGACTGCCACCAAGCTCACCAGCAGCTACGCCTTCTTGAAAGACGAGGAGCCTTCCGTTCTCAAGCGGGATGGAGTGGTCCGGCCGGTGCCGGACGTGCAGGTGGTGGACATGTTGCGTCGGGTTCGGGATAAGGAGACCCTGCCCGAGAGGGAGTACAACAAGATCAAGGAGATGGCGTTCAACGACGCCCCCGTCGCGGATGTCCGCACCGAAATGAAACAGCACCTGCCCGCCCCAAGAAGCCCATCCAAGGGGCAGGTGATCAATCAACTCATGGGCCATGCTCGCAAGCTGGCCGACGGGTTGGCAGCGGTTCCGGGCATTCCCCGTGTGCTTGTGGAGGGGGCCCTGACCCTGGTGGATGGAATCCGCAAGCTGGTCAAGGATAACGGTCAGTGACACCTCGATTCATCGGTGCCCGTGAAATTATATGGTGACGGTAACATACACTTGTTATGGTGCCCAGATGGGATACAATGAGTAGTGGGAGTATTTAGATGACCCCGATGGATGACGTGGGCTCTCCGGTAGCCTGTTCCTTTTGCGGGAAGTCGCAAGGGGAGGCGCGCAAGTTGATCGCCGGACCGACGGTATACATCTGCGATCAGTGCGTCCGTCTGTGCAACGAAATCATTGCCGAGGAGTACGAGAAAACTCCCGAGGCGGAACTCTCCGGGGATATTCCCACGCCTGAAGAGATCAAGCGCTTCCTGGACACTTACGTCATCGGCCAGGAGCTGTCCAAGAAGACCGTCTCGGTCTCGGTCTACAATCACTACAAGCGGTTGAACAACAAGGACGAGCAGCACGAGGTGGAACTGACCAAGTCCAACGTTTTGATCCTGGGTCCCACCGGCTGCGGCAAGACCCTTCTGGCCCAGAGCCTGGCGCGCTTCTTGAAAGTGCCCTTCACCATCGTCGATGCCACCAGCCTCACCGAGGCCGGCTATGTGGGCGAGGATGTGGAGAACATCATCCAGGCCTTGCTCACCGCGGCGGACAACGACGTGGAGCGGGCCTCGCGAGGAATCATCTACATCGACGAGATCGACAAGATCGCCCGCCGGACCGGCAACACCCCCTCGGCCAGCCGAGACGTGTCCGGCGAGGGTGTCCAGCAGGCCTTGCTGAAGATTATCGAAGGGACGCTGGCCAACGTGTCCCCGCGCGGGTCACGCCGTCACTACCAGCAGGAGTTCATCCAGGTGGACACCAGCAATGTTCTGTTCATCTGCGGTGGAACCTTTCACGGCCTGGAGAACGTCATTAGCCGGCGGGTGGGGGAGAAGGGCCTGGGATTCGGAGCCAAGTTGGGGCGCAAGGCCGAGCACACCGTCGGCGAGCTATTGGCCCAGGTTGAGCCCCAGGATCTTCTGGAGTTTGGCCTGATCCCTGAGTTTGTCGGTCGCATCCCGGTGGTCGCCGCCATGAGCGAGCTGACCAAGGACGACCTGATCCTAGCCCTGACCGAACCGCGCAACGCCCTGGTCAGGCAGTACACCAAGCTGTTCGGCCTGGAGGCGGTGGAGCTTAGCTTCACCCCGGATGCCCTGGAGTTCGTGGCCGAGGAAGCCCTGCGCCGTCACGGTGGCGCCCGGTCGCTGCGCACCATCTTGGAAGAGTGTATGCTGGACATCATGTACGAGGTGCCCTACCTGCCCGGCATCGCCGAGTGCATCATAACCCGCGGCGTCATCGAAGGCACCGGCAAGCCCGAGCTGCGCTTCGCAGAAAAGAAGTCCGCGTAATCTTTTCGATCCCGATCCTAGGCCGCAGGCCGGCTCTCGATCCCGGGAGGTAGTGTTCCCTGCAATTGGAGTTGACAGGGCATTTTTCATAGGGCACGATTGTTCCCGTCCTGACCGCGGTGATGTCAGGCTCCTTTCATTGGTACCTGGAAGGAGGCATCCCCACTGCGGTTTTTTTAGGGGTTATTGGGATGTACGGCCTGACACCTGCTTCAGAAATTTCCGACCAGACGATCGACCTTTTGGTGGTGGGTTTGGGCCCTGCGGGGGTTGCCTGTACGTTGCAGGCCTTCCGCGACGGGCTCAATGTGGTGGCTGTGGGCGACGAGCCCGTGGGGGGCCTGGTTCGGGCGGGAAGGAAGCTTTGCAACCTGCCCGGACTGCCTTCCATATCCGGCGAGGATCTGGCCGGAAAGCTCGAAGGGCAGCTCAAGGAAGTGGGTATCGTTACCTACCACGGCCATGTCAGTTCGATCGAGCGCCGGGACCGGTTTTTCTCGGTCACGCTGGCGGTCGGTCGGGAGTTGCCCGCCCGCACGGTTTGTCTGGCCACGGGTACGCGTCCGCGCGACTGGGCCATCTCCGTGGGCGGACAGCAGGTGCACCGCGATGCCCGCAGCTTGCCGGAGTCGCTGAGAGACAGCCGGGTGGTGGTGGTTGGCGGGGGAGAGGCCGCCCTGGACACGGCGCTTTCGGCCCGGGACCGGGGCGCCGATGTGCTGGTCCTGGCCCGGGGTGAGAGGCTTCGGGCCGTGGCCGGGTTGATCGGGGAGGCGGGCCGGCGGGGCGTGGAAGTCCGCCTGGAGACCCGGGTGGCCCGGGTGACCGGCGGACCGGGCATGTGGGTGCTTACCTGCTCGGGCCTGGAGCCGGTCAAGGCCCAGCATCTGATCGTTTGCATCGGCCGGGTGGCCCGGGATGAGCTTCTCGGTGGATTGATCGTGGGGGGATTCGAGCCCGGGGTAGAGCAGAAGAGCTTGCCCGGCTTGTTCTTGGCCGGGGATCTGATCCGGGGGCGGGACCGGTATGTGGCGACGGCGATGGGAGATGGGCAGCGGGCGGCCATCTCCGCGGTGACTTGCCTGCAGGAGGTGAAACATGGAAGTTCTTGAAATATCCGGCAACCCGGAGGTGGCGGAGGTCTGCGTGGCCCGGTTTCGCCAAGACGATGATTATACCACCGAGACCGTCGACGGCTTGACTCCCCCGCAGCCGCGGGAAGAGAAATGGGTGATCAACGTCTCCACCCAGTTCGGCTGCCCGGTGGGCTGCCCCTTCTGCGACGCCGCGCTGCAATACCACGGCAATCCCACCGCCGACGAGTTGCTCGACCAGGTGCGCTGGGCTCTCGGACGCCATCCGGGCGTGGCTGAAAGATGCCGGAAGCTGAAGGTCCATTTCGCCCGCATGGGTGAGCCGGCCCTGAACCCCGCGGTCCTTGACGTCATGGAAAGCCTGCCCGCGGTGGTGAGCTCCGATGGTTTGTGGTGTTGCCTGGCCACGGTCACGCCCCGGGGAAGGGAAACCTGGTTCGAGCGCCTGCTTTTGATAAAAAGGCGTCTTTTCCACGGCCGCTTCCAACTCCAGTTCTCGGTTCAGTCCACCAGCGAGGAAGACCGCGCTCGACTGATCCCCATTCCCCACTGGTCGTTACAGGACCTGGCCCTATACGGCCGCCGCTTCTTCGATCCCGGCGACCGCAAGGTGGTCTTGAACTTTGCCTTGGCCCGCGACGTCGAGTACAACCCCGAAGTGATCGAAAAAACCTTCGATCCCGAAAAGTTCGCCATAAAGCTGACCCCGGTCAACCCAACCGCCGCAGGCAGGAAGAACGGATTCGAAACCATCCTGCGCTCGGAGGAAAGCGCTCTGCTGGATCGGGCCTGCGCTCGTTTGATGGCTTCCGGTTATGACGTGGTCGTCTCCATCGGCGACGAGCGCGAAGACCAGATCGGCTCCAACTGCGGCCAGGCCGTCCGGGTGCAGAGATCGGGGACCGGACCCACTGTAGGATCCACTGTAGGACCTCGGATTGACAGCGTTATTGCCTCTAGAGTTGCAGGTTGATCCCTTGTGCCGCGGTTGTATTTTTTTTGCCTTAAGGCAAAATTTATTTAGTTATGCTGGAGCGATATCTAAAAGAGCCTGTAATTGAAGATCTCAAAGAGAAGATGGTTTTCGTGGCAGGTCCGCGTTTCGGTTGCGCCCCTACTTCTCGCGGTCTTTTAGGGGCCTGAGGAAAATGCCCAAGGTCTATCTCTGGGACTCGAGCCTGGTGCCGGGCGAAGGTGCGCGTTTCGAGAACCTGGTAGCTCTGCACCTTCTGAAGTTCTGCCATTATCTGGAGGATCACCAGGGATACCGGATGGAGTTGCTGTATCTGAGAAGCGCCAATGGACGCGAGGTGGACTTCCTGGTCACCTGCCAGCGAAAGCCCTGGTTCATGGTCGAAGCCAAGGTGGGGGAGGAGCAGATCGAAAATTCGATACGGGCCTTCCAGGAAAAGTTGGGCATTCCCTTTGCCTATCAGGTGGTCCTCCACGGAACCCGCGACTTTGTCCATGAAAAAATCCGCTGCCTACCAGCCCACCAGTTTCTCGCCGCGTTGATGTAGCATCGGCTCAGCATCAGCGCCGTTCCGATGCTGGGGATGCGGGGGTGGGTCAACCGCGGCGTTCGCGTGGAGGTGAAAGACCAATTCGCGTTTTAGCAAACGCTCCGCAACGCACCTCGTGCGGCTGGTGACGGCGATATGACAATCGCTGTCATATCATACCGTTGCGTAGGTGTGTTAGCTTTTTCAGACATTAACTGGTGAATAAGATGGGCTTAGTAATTCTACTCGTGAGTACCGAGTTCTCAAGCGTATTCAGAGCGATTCAGCTAAATTTCACAGCCTCGTAATCATCGACCCAGTCTCCGATCTGAATTTCAAAAAGTTCCATCTCTTTTTCGTTT
>JAUXGL010000125.1 GCA_030622135.1 Deltaproteobacteria bacterium | reverse complement strand
TCTCTTTGATGAAGGCAAGCTAAACGACATCTCCATCGGGGCGGAAGAACTGACCGGATACCTGAAGACCTGCGTGGAGAATATCGACAAGTACCACACGGGATCCCAGCACGCTACGCGGCCCAGATCGACCATGCTGGCGTCCAACGGCCAGATCATGGCCGCCGTCTGCCGCGGCGTCCCCATGCACTATTCCCACCGCGAGGGGATCCTCGAATGCACGCGCCACGAGGACACCGAGCAACAGCAGCAACTTCACCGGCGCTTCCGGGGCATCATGCTCGGAGCGGAAATGTCCGATCCGGGCCACCAGTGGCGCGAGGTAGCGGACGCTAGTCTATTGTCCATATCTAAAGAACTGGAACTTAAGGTTCAGCATTTATAGAATACGGTCACCGGCGATCAGCTGACGACTAAACGCTGATGGCTGAACGCTGAAGGCTTTTTTCGAGGTTCCCATGTCTCCCTGGCGGGTGCTGGTTATCGATGACAGCCCGACCATCCACAAGGTGATCGAAAATGCCCTGAAACGGACCGAAATGCAGCTGGTCCACGCCCGCGACGGGAAATCCGGCCTCTCCAAGGCCAAGCAGCTCAAGCCGGATCTCATTCTCCTCGATTTCATGATGCCGGACATGAACGGCTACCAGGTTTGTAAGGCCATCAGTGAAATCGGAGAGTTGGAGAACACCCCCATCGTCCTCATGTCGGCCAAGGGCGAAACCATCGGCGACAAGCTGGTCAAAACCATGGGCATCGTCGACTACATCTCCAAGCCTTTCTCCCCCAAAGCCCTGAGCATGGTCGCCCAGCACGCCATCGAGAAATACGTGGAGGGAGACGCCCAAAAGACCGAGGAAGCCGAACCGCTCTTGAAGGTAGGCGAACGCAGCCCGGAAGCCGCCCCGACCTCCGCCGACCTCACCGATCCACAAGGAAGTCCCGCCATCCGCGGAATCCTGGGTATGGTCCCTTCCGGAGACATCTTCCAGCTACTCAAGTACCAGGCCCAAACGGGGGTCCTGCATCTGGCCCGCGGGCAAGCTCACCTGGAGGTGTTCATGCGCGAAGGCGGGATCGCCTTCGCCCGCGCCCAAAACGTGGACGAGGAGTTTCTCCTGGGACGCTTTCTGGTCGAAACCGGTGCGCTCACCGCCCAGGACCTGGATCTGTTTTTAAACAGCCGGAGGGGGACCCGCAAGCTCCTGGGGGAACAGCTAGTCAAGACCGGCCACGTCTCCAAAGAGCAACTCCAAGAAGCCCTGGAGCGCCAGACCGAAGCGCTGATGTACGAAGCAGTCAGGTGGGGAGAGGGCGAGTTCGCATTTTACGTGACCGAAAAGTTGCCGCCGGAGGCCCGCGAGGCCGACCTGCGCGTTCCCGTCGACATGATCATGCTCGAGGGGTTCCGACGCGTGGACGAGTGGGGAATGATCGAAAAGGAGATCAAGGACTTCGACATGGTGCTGGCACCCGCCCGGGATTCCACCAGCGTGATCGAGCGAGTCGAGCTCGAGCCGGAGGAGAAGTCGGTCCTATCCCTGGTGGACGGCCGGCGCACCGTCTGGGACGTCATCCGCGACAGCCGGCGCAGTTCCTTCGATGTGTGCAAGATACTCTACCGGTTGCTCTCCAGCCGGATCATCCGCAAGCGCTAGCCGCGGGAGCCGTTGGTGAGCGACGAGAGGTAACCAGGAGCGTCAAAGATGTCATCGGATAATAACGAAGAAATCCAATTCAAATCCCCGGACGATTCCTCCTCCGAACCGACCGGCACGGAGAGAATCCGGCCCGGCCTGAAGGGAATGAGCTGGAAGGTCCTGCTGTGGCTTACCCTGGCGGGTCTGGTCCCGGTCCTGATAATGCTGCCGGTGCTCATCCCGCTCGCGCAGAGCTCCCCCGAGATACACCAGAAGATCGCAAAGCAGGCCGAGAGCCTCCGTCAGAGGGCTTTCGAACTGGAGCAGTCACTTGCCGATCTGCAGAAAGAGCAGACCGATCAAAAGCTCCGGGGAGAAAAAAATACCTACGAGTTGTCCGCCCGGCGTTCATACAAGAACCTGGCCAAAAAGCTGGCCGCCCTGCTCTCCGCCCTAAAGACCGAGGAAATTGCAGCGGATCGGCGCGTCAAGACCGCCATCGAGTCGGCCGCGGGTCCCTTTCTTGAAGTCGCGATCCTGAACACCGACACCAAGAAAGTGCTGTTCACCAAGTCCGACAAGCCCGCCGGATCCCTGGAGAAGACGTTTCCGGTTCTGCACAAGGCGTTTACACCAAGCCAGCCGCCCGGCGCGCACGACATTCCCGGCTGGCACTGGGCCCCCGTGGGACGGACGTCTTTTGCGCTGGTGGTCTTCACGCCCGAATTCAAGCCCGAGGTTCAACCGCCCCCGTCTCCGGCCCCAGCATCACCGGGGTCGGCCCTATCAGACCCAGGGTCCCCGGCCGCTAAAAAAACTACCGTACCCGCGGCCCTGCAAACGGCGGATCTGGACGAGTTCGACCGCCGGCTGTCGCGGTTGACCTGGATTCTCTCCATCGCCCTGCCGCTTCTGGCCGTGGTGCTGATGGCCTGCGCTTTCTTGTGGCTGCGATCCGGCTTGCTGGCACCGCTTTCCCGCATCACCCGAAGCGCCAGGACTGTCCTAGAAAACCCGGATCAAGTGGCAGACGAGCACCTGGCGCGGCCGGGCTTGCTCGGGGATCTGACCGCTACTCTCAGCCGGGTGGCCGTGCGCATGCAGAGACTCGGTCAGCAAGACCGGCTGGCAATAGAAAGGCAGGATCAGATCAACACAATCGAACAGACATTGGCCCGGGCCATCTCGGGCGATCTGGGTTCACGGGTTACGGTCGAGCCCGGCGAGTGCGAAACCCTCGCAATGGGCGTCAACCGCCTGCTGGAATCGCTGGTGGAGCGTTTTGAGGCCGTGGCCCAAGCGAGCAGCCGAATGAAAAGCTCGGCCGAAACCATCCGGGACCTTTCCGATCGGCTGGGCCGGACCCTCACCCCGGCCGGCGATGACCGTCCCCCGGCGAACCCGGGCCCCCTGGGGGCAATCCTGGGGATCCAGTTGGAGACCCTGTGCCAGAGCGTAGGCGAGATCACCGAGAGCCTCTTTTCGGGCACTCCGCGGAAATGGACTCCGGAGGACCATGACGCCATGACCGGCTCCATGAGCTCCTCGCGGGCGGGCCTGCAAGTGCTGACCCAGCGCGCCCAGGAAGCCCGAGTGGCCTCGCAACGCATAAATGACTTGCGCCAGACCGCCGAAGTGCTTTCAACCAATATGGCCGTCGCTGCCGAAGCGCGATCCTGGCACCGGCTCGACGAGCTAACCGACGATGCCCGCAACCTCTCTAGAGAAATCGCCGAGTTTTGCGGCTCTCTGGGCAACAGTCTGGACAACGTCTCCCGCTCGAGCGACGAATTGAAGGACACCTTCCAGAAAACAACCCGGCTCAGCCTGCAATGCGAAAAACTGGTAGGCTCGTGGGAGAGTCTGAGAGATAACCTGGAGCGGTATCGCCACGATCTCCTCCGGCAAATCGAAGCCATCCGACCGGGCGCCGGTTCCCTCGGCTCCGACATACGCAGCATCTCAAAGCAACTCTCGGAGTATCGGGAAATATCCACCGGCAAGCAGAAAATCCTTCAGGGAGTCAGCGAAAGCACCTCCGAGCTTTCTAAAACAGCCGTCCAGGTCATGTCCGAGTTGAAAAAACTATCCATTTCCGAACCTACCCCCGCCGCGGTTACCCAAGAGCTGGCGGCCAAGCAACAAACCCTGGAAAAGGCCATCAGCAAGATCAGCAACCTGGCGGCGGAAGAAGGAATCGAGTCCCTGTCGGAAGACGCCCGGATCATCATCGATCAAATCCGCGCAGCGGCGGACGAGGCCCGGCAACGCGTGCTGAGTGAACCGAAGGCGGATGCATGAGCGCCGGCGTTCCCATTCATCCGGAGATCCTGTTTTCGCTGGCCGACGAGATCCGGCAGACCATCGCCTGGCTCGGAGATCGGCAGGACCCCCCGGCCGCCGAGGTAACCTCCCGCATCCGCACGCTGCGTGAAGCGGCCACGGTGGCCGGCCTCGAGTCCGTCGGCTCCATCCTGACCGGCCTGGACCAGGAGCTCGCCGCGGCGAAAGAGCCCGCCACCCGGATCGAGCTCGTCCTGGATCGTCTCTCGTCGGCCATTCTCGGCATAGCCAACTCCATCGAGGACAAGCAACTGGAATGGGTCGAGAGCGCCCGCGAAATCGAGCAAACCCTGGATCGAATCGATCTGGAACTGGGCCGGGGAGCCGATCGCCTGACCGGCAGCCTGTCTCTTCTGGAAACCGCCTCCATGGCTCACTCGGACGAGGATCGCCGAAACCTGGTTTTAAGATCCACCGTGGTTCTCCGCGAAGAGATCGCCCGGCAGCGCCGGCTCCGCGACCGTTTGCGTGAACCCATCGCGGTCCTACGGACCGGCACACGGAAACTCACCGGCGATCTCTCCGGACTGCTCGCCGTCCCTCTCCTGCCGGCGCTTTTCAAGCTCCGCGAGAAGATCCGGGTTCTGGGACGCGATTTGGGCAAGCCGATCTCGCTACACCCCCGGTGCAGCGGCGTCGAAGTCAGCCGGCACCAGATCGAACCCCTGGTACGCGTGCTCGAACATTTGGCAAATAACGCACTGCAGGAGGGAATCGAGAGCCCCCAGCAGAGACGCAAGGCCGGTAAGCCCACGGTGGGCGTGTTGCGGATCACCGCGAAAGCAGGTAAAAGCATCCTTGAAATCGGGCTGGAGGACGACGGCCGGACCGAACGCCCGGAAGTCGAGCTTCCCCGCGCGACTCAAAACGACCTGGTGACCTTGCGAGCGCGCTTGCTGCAGGAACCCGGGGAAGACAACGGCCGGCAACTGACGCTGCAGGTGCCGGTCTGCCGCAGCACAATGGAGGTTATTCCCGTGGACACGCCGGGGGGAGAGATGCTGGTTCCGCTGGCGGTGGTCGGCAAAGTGTTCAGCGGCAATTTGGAGCCACACGACGATGTTCCGGTGATCTCGCTGCAGCGCCGCGCCGCCGACGGAGAACACCAACGCCCGGAATCCGGCATCGTTTTCGAGATAGGCGGCTGGCGGGGCGTGCTGTACGCGGGGCTTCTCAACACCCATTTCCGCGTGGTACCTTCGCAACCGGAGGCCGGAGACCCCCCCTGGGTGATCGGACGGGTCCGATCCGGCGAAGCCAAGACAGACACGCGAAAAGGCCGACCGGTGATTCACCCGCTTCCTTTCATGAAACTCACCGAGGAACAGGTATGTCTGTTCCCATCCGTGGAGAGATAGGCTCATGCGACGTATGCTGATCGTTGCCGTCCTGGTACTTCTTCCGGCCCCAACCCTCCCTGCATTGGGGCAACAGGATGCCGTGGGGTGGATGGCATCCCGCCTGCTGACCGGAAAGGACATTCTGGATTGGGAGCTGGCGCTCAAGAAATTCGTAACCTACACGGATCCCCGCGTCCTGCCCACCCTGTTGGAGATATCCGAAAACCAGGAGATCCTGCCCCGAGCGGAAGCCGCCGGCGTCCTGTGGCAATACAACAACAAAGAGACCCGTGAGCGGCTGCTGCAGCTGACCAAAGACTCCGCGCCCGAGGTTCGCATCGAAGCAGCCAAGTCACTTTGCCTGATGAGCTACTCGGCATCGCTTCCCCTGGTCACCGCGGAACTGAAGGCCGGTGCCGCCCGGATCCGCGCCCGGGCATTGCGAGCCCTGGCCTCCATCCAGGGTGACGCTTCCATCCAGGCAACCAAGCCGTTGAGAGCGAGCAGGCTCCCGATCGACCGGATATGGGCAGCCTTCGCTCTGTACAAACTGGGGGTGGAGCCGGGCCAACAGCTCGACATCCTGCAGAAACACCTGCTCTCCGCTCCGCCGGGCGCCTGGCTACCGGCCAAGATCGATCCCAATGAGTCGGATCTGAAGCGCGCGGCCAGGCTGGGAGCGGTGCAGGTACCCCTGCGCCTGGAGGCATCCCAAGCGCTGTCGCGAATCGGCGGCGAAAAAGCCCTAAAGCTTCTGGTTCGGGCCACGGGAGATCTGGCGTTGGCCGAGAACACCCAGGGACCCCGCCACCTGCTTCTCCGTCACGGAGACCAGGCCGCCCAGGCCCTGGCCTCTGCGGGTCTGACCAGCGAGAAGGCCCTGGTACGAATGGGAAGCGCTCATACCGCTCGCCGGCTTCGCCTGAAATCGGATGCCGCCAAAAACGTCCTGGCGGAGTCCCTGGGCCAGAGCGTCTCCGACCCGGCCGGACTGGTCCGGGTGGCGGCGATCCAGGCAATCTCCAGTTTGGGACTCGAGTCGCAGCAAAACCGGATCATCCCGGCTCTCGGTCACCAGGACCCCAAGACCCGCAAGGAGGCCGCCCGCGCACTCGGCGTTCTGGGAATTGCCAAATCCGCAGGGCCGCTCATCAATCGGCTGAAGGCCGAGAAGAACCTTCTGGTGCGCCGCGCCATCTACCAGGCCATCGCCGAATTGCGATCGCCCGCCACCGTGGATCCCATGTTCGAGCACCTCAAACTGCTCCACAAGGAAAGTCGGCAGAGCTCACGCGTGGCCGGCGAGATTCCTCTGTGCCTAGACGCCCTGGCCGCGGGAGGCGATGCCGCCGCGACGGCCGCCTTGGCCGCCCTCGATCACCTCGGCCGGATGAAAGGCACTCAGCGAGACCTCATGGAAGAAGTGCTGGCCCGATCCGGAAGCGCACTGGGAATCGATTTCTTCATCGATCAACTAAGAGAGTCTCCACCCGATCCGGACGGCCCGGCGGTAAGGTTATTCAGCAACCTGGACACGAGCTTCACCTCTCGGCTGGAAGAAATGATCGCAAACGAAACCGCGATGTGGATCCGCGTCATCTTGGCCCGGGCGTTGTTCAAACTAGGCAAATCCGAGTACAGCCAAGGGATCCTGTGGGGGCTGAAGAACAAGGACCCCTACCTGCGCAAGCTCGCCGCGGCACTGGCCACGGATGTTGAGGTTCCCGGAAGCGTCCAGCCGCTGATCGCGCTCCTCGACGATGCGCCGGAAACGGCCGCGTTTGCGGCTCGCGCGCTGTTGTCGCTAAACGAGCCCGAGGCCATGGCCGGCCTGGTGGGAGGACTTTCCAGCGCAAGCCTCCGTAAAAGGCGCTCGGTGCCGATCAGCACCTATTGGGAAGGACGCCATTCGGCCACCCACCCCTTCGCCAAGGAGGTAGAAAACGAGCGTGTCTGGGTGGTCTTTGGAGAAGACCGCATGGGCCGAAATATGGACCTTTTCTTGACCTGGTCCACCGACGGCCGGACCTGGAAAGAACCGGTGTTCACGGGCCTGACCAGCTTCGCCGACCCGGAAGGCAACGTCCCCCCGCCCACGTTCTCGCTCAAGGTACGCGGGCGTGACATCACCATCGCCTTGACCCGCACCTTCGCTCAATCCGCCAATCCCAAAAACCCCAGGTTCAAGACTCTGCAAAGAATCCACAAGTTCAAGCTGCAGGCCTTTTTTGAAGACCGAGACAAGGACGATCTGACCGATTTCGAGGAACTGGCCCTGAATACCAAGCCGAACGTCCGTGACACGGACGCCGACGGCATCCCCGACGGCCAAGACAAGAACCCGCTGGCCCGTCCCGCCATGCCGACCCGGGATTCCGACTTGCTGAAAGTTCTCGCGTTCAGTCACGTGTACCTGATCCGCAAGGCCCTGCCACAAGAAGCCAGGCTCCTGGTGGTAATCGAGTTGCCCGATGAACGCCGCACACTGGAGCTGCCGACTTTTTCCGGGCTGGTGCTTCACCTGAACCGGGAGCAGATCCGCTCACTGTGGAAATCCACCGGTGGGGGATTCCCCCGGGTTCACCTCGGTCCCACCCAGTTCAACGGGGACAAAACCCGCGCGGTTCAGCCCATCACGGTGGTAAATGGAATCGACGACCAGGAAACCCTGAAACTCCGTTTTGCCAAGAAAGATGGGCAATGGCTGGTGACAGAATACGTCGAGTGAGAACCCTGGTAGTCGTAAATCCCAACAGCGCAAACGGATCCACAAGAAGAAAATGGCCGGAGATCCGCGAGGCGCTGATTCAGCACATCGGCGCCTTCGAGGAGAAGTTCACCCAGACAACCGGCCACGCCACCGATCTGGTGCGGGATGGACTGGCATCCGGAGTCGAGCGGATCATCTGTGTGGGCGGCGACGGCACCAACAACGAGGCAGTCAACGGCTTCTTCGACCAGACCACCCCCATCCGCCCGGAGGCCTTTCTGGGTTTCGTCCCCCGGGGCACCGGCGGGGACCTGTGCAAAACACTGGGAATCGGCAAGGAACTAAAAAGCTGCCTGCCCATTCTGGCCCGGGGACATACCCAGGCCGCGGATCTCGGCGCGGTGAAATTCGAGAGTCACCAGGGACAGAAAGTCCGGCGCCTGTTCGTCAACATCACCAGCTTCGGCATAGGCGGGCTGGTGGATAAAAAGGTCAACGAATCCTCCAAGGCCCTCGGCGGAAAGACCTCGTTCTTCATCGGCACGTTGAAAGCCTTGTTCGCCTACAAGAACAAGCTCGTTCATCTCAAGGTGTCTTCCGGGGCAGAGACGCTTCTGGACGAATCCCTGCGGATCAACAACCTGGCCGTGGCCAACGGCCAGTACTTCGGCGGCGGCATGTGGGTGGCCCCAAACGCCCGGATAGACGATGGGCTCTTCGACGTGATCATCCTGGGAGACATACACAAGCGGGATATAATTTTCAAGGCCTCGCGGATCTACAAGGGAACCCACCTGGCGCTCGATAAGGTGAAGATGGTCAGGGGAAACCATGTGGAGGCCACCTGCGACGAGGAAGTTCTCATCGACATGGACGGGGAGCAGCCCGGCCGCCTGCCCATCACCCTGGACATCCTGCCCCAGGCAATCCGCCTGATCGCACCTCCATGAGGCCCCGGTTCCACCGGGAAACCAAGAAACCACTAAAAACATTTGAAACTACCGTCTAGTATAGATAGAGATCGAAGACTGATATGCAAGCGCAGAACACATTACTGCTCGATGCTGTCTACGCCCCCATCAGCATCATCCCCTGGACCCGGGCTATCACCTTGCTCTGGCTGGGGAAAGTCGAAGTGGTCGAGGAGTATGACCGGGTGGTCCGGTCTCCCTCCGTGGCCGTCCACCTCCCCGCCGTGGTCCGCCTGATCCGCCGAATCGTCCGCGGCCGGCGGCGGGTACGCCTCTCCAGGCAGAACATCTACCTGCGCGACGGCGGCAAGTGCCAGTACTGCCGCCACTCCGTCGCCATGGAGGACTGCACCTTCGACCACGTCATCCCCCGGGTCCGCGGCGGCCGGACCTCCTGGACCAACGTGGTTCTGGCCTGCCGCGAGTGCAACTGCAAAAAGGGCGCCCGCACCCCCGAGGCAGCCGGCCTGAAGCTGCACAAGCAACCCAAGATACCCAACGACATCCCCTACATCGTCTTCAAGCTGCGGCACCTGAGCGACGTACCCAACCAGTGGAAGGACTACCTGGCCTCGGTAGAATACTGGACCGCCACCCTCTTGCCTGCATAGATTTTCAAAAATGATCGTGGTTCCCGAGAGGCTGGCGAGATCTCGTCTCTCACCGTATCTTCGGCACCGGGCACCTGTCGTTACTTTAAAAAGATGGGTCGAGAAGGCCTACCTCCTGTGACGGAATGCGCTATAGTCGTTCTCAACTAAAAATACGGGTTCAACGCCCAAAAACCGAAGAGACCATGGAGCCGACAGACGATAAACAGCTCATGAGGAGCGTGGCCGCCGGCGACCGTCAGGCGCTCAAGGCCCTCTACGAGCGGCACGCCGACTTCGTCTTTCGGACCGCGTACAGGTTTCTCTTCGACCAGGAGGACGCCCGCGACATTACCCAGTCGGTCTTCGTCACCGTGATGCAAACCGCCCACCGGTACAAACCCGAGGCCAAGCTCACTACCTGGCTCTACCGGGTCGTGGTCAACCGCTGCCTGAATCACAGGTCCAAGGCGAACCATCGCCTGCGCGGCTCTCAGAACGAGCCCGATCATCTCGAACGGGTGCCGGCACCCGAAGAGAACCAACCGGATCGGCTCATGGAGCGTGCCGAGCAGATGGCGCGGCTACGAAACGCATTGCTCCAACTCCCCGAACGCCAGCGGATGGCGCTGGTCCTGAAACGCTTTGAGGAGATGAGCTACGAGGAGATCGCCGAGGTCCTCGGCTGCTCGAAAAGCTCCGTGGAATCACTGCTGTTCCGAGCGAGGCAGTCGATGAAGAAATTTTTCTGCGAGTAATACCGCAAGTTCTCCGGATCTCGCTGGTTTCATTATCAGGAGGGTTGCCGATGCGATGCTTCAGGGCAAGATCATGGCTTTTTGCGTATCTCGACGGCGAGTTGAGCGAGCGCCGTCGAGCCGCGCTCGAAGATCACCTCATGCGCTGCAGTCGCTGCTCTGCTGAGCTTTGCAGCTCCAAAAAGCAATGGGCCGGGCTGGCCAACGTCGGTCCGGCGCCGTCAATCCCATCCGACCTGTGGGGCCACGTCATCCAGGCCTTAAACGAGGCGGAACGGCTGCCCTGGTATCGGCTGCACCGAGTGCAGATCTTCCGCGCCGCGTGCGTGACCGCATGCGTCGCCCTGGGCTTCGTCAGTGGCGCGCTCCTCTCGTGGCGAGGGCCACCTGCAGACAGCGTTCGCCCGGAGATATCCGTATCCGAAGAAATGCTGGTGGCCGAGGCCTTCGACGCCACGGCCTTCGGACTCGGACAGGAAAAGGAGGGATTGCTCCGATGCATCCCCAAATGAAAATCACGATTTTGGCCTCGGCGCTGGGACTCTCCGTGGCGCTGAATGTTTCCCTCGGGATCGGGTACCTGCACAAGGCGGGCGCGAGCGAACCTGAATCCGCTGTTCCCGATGTCCCCAAGAAGCCATGCCTGTTGGACAGGTTTCAGCTGAACACCGCGCAACGAGAACGCCTCTTTGAAATGCGGCGGAAGATGCACGACAAACGCGTGGCATTCTGGCAACGCTCTGTCGCGATCAAGGCCGATCTCGCCGAGGCGATCTGTGCCTCCTGCTCCAGTCGTACGCAGATCGATCCATTGCTCGACCGCTACGCTAAAAACCAAGCCGAGATGCAGCGGGCTGTCGCCGGCCACCTGTCGAACGTAAACGCCATGCTGCGTCCCGACCAGCAAGAGGAGTTTAGGATTCTGCTTCGCACCGAAATGTTCCGGGGCATCCGCTCCTTGCCGGCCAGAACGGTTGACGACCCATGAAACGTCCACCAGCCACACAACCAATCGCAAGCGATGTGTGTCCCGGCCTGTCGAGCATCACCACAACGCTGCTGTTCGTATCTGGGCTGCTGTTGACCGGGTGCGCTGTCTTCCAACCAACTGGGGTGGACAACCCGGTGGTGCTGCCCCCCGAGTTGGCCGGCCACGATAGAACGCGGGCTCATCGAGCCGAGTTACCCACCGCCCCCCTGACAATCGAACGGGCACTCGCCATTGCGCTAACGAACAACCCCGACATCGTCGCCGGTGCCTGGGACATCGAGGCGGCACGGGCGCGTAAGCGCTACGCATCGTCGGAGCACTGGCCGACCTTGAGCATCAACGCGGCCTACCGGCATTACTGGCACGCGGAGCGGCTGGTGCCGGCGCGAGGCCAGAGCGTCGATGCCACTTTCTCGCACGACATCCTTGCCGGTGACGTTGTCCTGAGCATCCCACTCATCGCCGGCGGTCGAGTGATGAGCACGGTCGCTGCGTCCGAGCTCATGGCCAGGGCCGCGGAGCGCCGCCTCGCACGAACGAAGGAGGAGTTGATCTTCAACGTCAAGAGCACCTTCTACGCGATCCTGGGGCAGGCCAGGATGATCGAGGCACTCGAACACTCCCAAAAGGCACTGGATGAACACCTGCACAAGACCGAGGAGCTGATCGCCGCACGAAAGGCCGCCAAGGTCGATTTGCTGAACATAGAGGTTCGGCTCGCCGAGCTCAATTACCACCTGGTCAAGCAACGCGGCATGCTGGAGATCTCCAAGCGATTGCTCGCGAGCTTGCTGGGAGTCGAGGCTATCCCACCGGGCGGTCTCGCTATCGGGGGGGAAATCACGGCACGGGAGGTGACTCAAAACAGCCGGCCGATCCTGCCGACGGCGCTCGAAACCCGACCGGACATGGCCGAGCTGGTCCTCGATATTCAGGCGCAGGCAAAGCGAGTCGACCTGGCACGGGCCGACTACTGGCCAGTCATCTCGGCCAAGGGAACCTACGGGGCGCGGGCGAGCGTGCAAGGCGAGTATGACGACCTGGGCTTCGCCGGCCTCGAGCTGTCCTTACCCGTCTTCAACGGGCTCGGCACCGCCGCTCGCGTCGAGGAGGAGCAGGCGAAGCTACGGGCGTTGCAGGAGAGGAAGAGGAAACTCGCCCTGGCCATCCGGCGCGAAGTGGAGTCCGCGGTCATCCAGGTGCAGACCGCGACCGCGCAGGTGGAGGCGACCGAGAAGGCCATCGCCAAGGCCGAAGAGAGCCTGCGCATCGCCCGGGAGAAGGCCGCCCTGGGACATGGCACGGCGATGGACGTCCTGGACGCGCAAGCCGCGCTTCTAAACGCCGAGACAACCTACTTCGCGGCGCTGGTCGATCTGCACACATCCCTCGCGTTGCTCGATCTCACTACAGGGGGTGCCACATGAGACCACGACCGTTGACCCGCCGAATATCGAAAAACAGCCCGCACATGCTTGCTCTCGTCTTGGCATTCCCAACGCTGCTGATCGCCGGCTGCAACGACGGAAAGAAACCGGCAAAGGCGAGGAACAGGCCACCGCCGCTGGTGAAGACCGCCAAGGCCGAGGTGTTGACACTTGCCGATCGACTGGAGCTGACCGGAGCGATCGAGCCAACCCGGATCGCCAGGATGGCTTCGCCGGTCGAGGGGCCGGTGATCGCCTGTCCGGTGCGCGAAGGCGATCGCGTCCGCCCCGGCCAGCTCCTGGCCAGGCTGGGTCGAGCGAAAGGCGACGACGCCACGGCTGTTTTCGCCCAGGCAGAGCTGGAAAGAGATGAGCTCGAGCTGGGCAGAATCGAAAAGCTGGTCAAGACCGGAGCGCTACCCGGCGAGGATCTCGACAAGGCTCGGGTCAAGATGAGCGAGGCCAGGGCCAGGCTCGCCCACGCCACGGAGAGGCTCACCGACTACCGTATCGTCGCTCCCTGGAGCGGCATCGTCTCCAAGGTGCACGTGGCGGTGGGCTATTTCGTCTCCGCGCGAGCGTCCTTGGTAGAGCTGTTCGACCCCGACAGTCTCGTGCTGCGGTTCGCGGTCCCCGAGCAAAAGGCGGCTTTGGTTCTAGACACCGCCGCCATCACGGTCACTCTCGACGCTCATCCAGGCCAGGCCTTCACCGGTGCGGTGACGCGAGTCTATCCGGAGATCGATCGGCGGACCCACACGCGCATTGTCGAGGGCACCATCGCGGGTGATGTTGTCCTGGTGCCCGGTATGTTCGCCCGCCTGGAGGTGACGCTGTCGTCGGTGCCCGAGGCGGTGGCCGTTCCCCGCGAGTCCGTCCTGCGCCAGGGGGACACAGAAACCGTGGTCTTCGTGATCAAGCCGGGAGGATTGGTCGAACGACGCCTGGTGAAAACGGGGATTGAAGACGCGGGCCGGGTGCAGATCGTCGCGGGCGTCAAGCCGGGCGAGCAGGTCGCGGTGGCCGGCCACGCACGACTACGCGATGGCATGAAGGTCCGCCTCACCAACGAGCGCATCGGCAAGCGCAAGGACAAGCGAAACAAGGATCCCCGGCCGGCGGACGCGCCCGATCCGGGTGCGAGCCCATGAGGAAGCTCACCGACCTGGCTGTGCGCCGCAAGGTGGCGACCGGCGCCATCGCGTGTGCCTTGTTGGTCCTGGGCGTGCTGTCGCTCACCCGGCTGCCGGTGGACTACTTGCCCAACATCGCCTACCCGCTGATCAAGGTTCACATCTGGTGGCGCGGGGCGACCCCGGAGGAGATCGATGAACGCGTCGCCGACGTCATCGAGCGGGAGATGGCCTCCGTGGAGGGCCTGGACTACCTGGAGTCCTCCTCGATCGAGGGCGGCTACACGCTGCAAGTTAACTTCCACTACGGCATCGACGTGAACGTGGCGTTCCAGGATGTGCAGGCCGCCATGGCCCGCGCGGCCAGGCGTCTGCCGCCCGACATGGATCCGCCCATCGTCATCAAGGCGGACCCCCAGCAGCTATACATAGTCCAGCTCACGATCCAGTCGCCGCTCTGGGATCTCGTGCAGATAAGAGACTGGACGGAAACCTGGCTGTTGGACCGTGTGCTGGCTGTCCCGGGCGTCAGCGGCGCCGAGATCGTGGGCGGCCTGAAGCGCGAGATCCGGGTCCACCTGGATCCGCTCGCGCTCGAGAAGCACGGGCTCTCGATCACTGACATCCAGCGCGCCCTCGCCGAGGCCAACGTGGAAATGTTCGCCGGGCGAGTTAACGTGGGTTCCCGGGAGCTCATCGCCCGAACCCTCGGAGAGATCACGTCGCTCGACGAGATCCGCGCCGTGGTGGTCAAGGACCACGGGATCGCCAAGGTCTATTTGCAAGACCTCGCCGAGGTCGTGGATGCCCACGAGGAGGTGCGGATCATCACGCGGCTCGACTCGAGTCCCTGCGTCAAGCTCAGCGTCCAGAAACAGCCGGACGCGAACACGGTCGAGGTCGCAAGGGCCTTGAGTCAACGGCTTGAGGAGCTCGGCCCGGTCATCCCGGAGCACATCAAGCTGGGGATGGTGGAGAGCCAGGCAGAGTACGTGGAGGGCGCCCTGTCGAGCGTCAAGACGGCCGCGGCCCAGGCGGCGCTGCTCGTCCTCGCCGTCACGTTCCTGTTCCTCGGCAGCCTCAGGCAGTCCCTGGTCCTCATGACCACGCTGCCCGTGACCTTGATCATCAACTTCACGCTGATGAGACTGGGCGGTTTTTCCATCAACATCTTTACTCTGGCGGGCATCGTGATCGCGCTCGGCGTGCTGCTCGACAACTCGATAGTGGTGTTAGAAAACATCTCGCGCCGGAGGGAGGAAGAACGCTCAGATCGAGACACCGGCGCCGTGAATGCCACGGCTCAGGTGGCCGGGGCGGTGCTCGCCGGCACCCTCACGCTGCTCGCCTTGTTCGTTCCTTACCTGCTCGTCTCGGGAATCACCAGCCTCCTCTTCCGTGAGCTCATCCTGGTGGTTGCCGGCGTCGTGGTGGTCAGCCTAACCTGCTCGCTCACGCTGGTACCGATGCTGGCCACCCTGCTTCTGGAAAAGCCTGGAACGCTACGCTCCTCACGCTGGCAGGTACGGCTACGGGACAGCTACGGTCGGATCGTGCGACAGTGTCTGCGCTGGCGCTGGCCGACGCTGGCGCTTTTCGTCGGTGTCTCTGTTCTTGCAGCGCTGGTGGCACCGTCGCTCGGCAGCGAGTTCTTGCCCAAGCTCGATGACGGTCGGATCATGGTCAAGGTCAAGCTACCCACCGGGGCATCGCTGAAGGAAACGGACAAGCTCCTCGCCCGCATCGAGCAAAAGCTCTCGGACGATCCCTTGATCGAGAGCGCCTTCACGCTGTCGGGCGGCAAGGTGTGGGGCCTGTACACCTTCGAGGTGGCAAACGAGGGCGAGATCGACATCCAGCTCGTCCCGCACGGCTCCCGCGAAGTCACCACCGACGCCTACCTGCGACGATTGCAAAAGCGCCTCTCGAAGATGGCGCCTCCGGGCGGCAAGGTGATGGTTCGACAGATGCGCATCAAGGGCATCCGCAAGATGGGGGTATCTGATTTCGAGGTTCAGGTGCGCGGCCCCGAGCTGTCGAAGCTGTTCGCGCTGGCCCGCAAGGTCGTCCGGACCGCGCGGGAGAACCCGCACCTGAGCAACGTGCACCTCGGGATGGATCTGACCAAGCCCGAGCTGCTCGTCCGAATCGACAGAGAGCGCGCCAATGAGCTGGGCGTCTCCGTGTCCGACGTGGCCACGACGCTCAGGGCGCTGCTCCACGGCGTCATCGCCGGCCGGTATCAGGAGGGCGAGGAGCACTACAATATCAGGCTGCGCATCCCCGAGCAGCGGATACGATCCAAACGAGACATCGAGAACCTCGTCGTATCCGGCGCCGACGGAAGGCCGTACCGGCTGCGC
>JAUXGL010000015.1 GCA_030622135.1 Deltaproteobacteria bacterium | reverse complement strand
CGCAGTTGGAGGATGATCTCAAGGACGCCCGCGACACCGTTTCTAAACTGGAAGGGCGGGTCTCCGTCTTGAAGAAGGACCTGGCCGCCAACGAAGAACGGGTGGTCAAGGCCTACGAGAAGATCAAGGGTGACGAGAGGATCAAGGAGAAGGCTCGCAAGGCAGTGGAGATCGCTTTCACCCTCTTAGCCGATCAGGTTTCAAAGGACGAAGTGGAAGACGTGGTCATTCCTTCCGATTCCGACGAAGCCCACACGTAAGACTGCTTGCCAATCGGTTTATTGCGACTATCAGGGGATATGGGTCAGCGGTGGCCGCCGCTGCGGCGGGAAAGGATCTTCTTGGCGGCGGAGGCCAGGGTGCTGGGGATGTTCTTGCTCTGGGCGAGTTTCTTCAGGTCCGGCGAGCGGACCACTTGCAGGAAACGCATAGAGAAGGCGATGGGGGTCTTGGGGTTCTGGACCAGGGCCAGCTTGACCGCATAGGAGCGGATCCACTCCCGGTTGTTGCAGATGATGCGGATGACGTCGTCCGCTACCGCCCGGCTGGTGGCCACGCCGACGATCTCCGACTCGCTGATGCCGGGGTTCTTGATGGCGGCGACGGCCACCACCTTGTTGGCATCGCGGATCAAGGTCATGCGGACGGCCTTGTTGCCCTTCTGCGCCAGAACGATCTTTTGGCCGGGGGTCATGGTGTGGAGACGCTGCAGGATGTTGCGCTTCTTCTTTTCGTGCTCTTCCGCCGAAGCGGGGTCGTCGTCTTCTTCCTCCAGTAGCATGTCCTCGGGCAGCGACTCGAACACCACCTGCTGGATCCGGGTCTCCTCCTGCACGTCCCGGGGTTCCGAGGAGATCCGGCCCTTGGCCTCCTCAAATGCGTCTAGGCCCCTAAAGCTCATCCCGGTCCGGACGGCGAAGTCCATGAGGTTGTCGACGGTGGATTTAAGGACGCCGGGATTGTCAAGGATGGCCTGGGCGATGGGCGGATGGCGGAGAATTCGCACCTGGTTATCGACGATGATGCCCAGCAGCCGCTCGCTCACTTTGTCGGCCAGAAAGGCGTAGGTCTCGTCCGAGGTCTGCTGGTTGAGTAGAATGGCTTCGAGGTGACCCTCGTTATCCGAGAATACCCGGGCCATGTGATCCAGAACCAGGGGGTGCAGGTTCTCGGCCAGGCCTCCCTGGAGGATCCGTTCGGGCAGCTCCGCTAAGCTCTTGGTTGACGACTTTGCGATCTTGTCGTCCTCGTCGTAGTTCAGGCACACCAGGACTGTGATCATGTCCTTGGGGCCCATGGGAATCATGCCCCGCGCGGCCATCAGGCGCACCGGAGGCGGGGACTCCGGATCCACGTGCTTGCGGGCTGCCGGGGAGATGGCTGTACTGGGGATGGGGCAGGGGCTCATGGCTTACCCATCGGGCGACCGGAGGCGCCCGGGTCTCAGTCCTCTTCTTCTTTCTGGGGCTTGTTCTGGGCGACCACCTTTTCTACCAGTTGGTGGGGCACCTCTTGGTAATGGGAGAATTCCATGGTGAATGTGCCGCGGCCCCCGGTGCGGGAATCGAGATCGGGGGCATACATGAGCACTTCCGCCAGAGGCACCTGGGTCTTGATGATGCTGCGCCGGCCCTTGGTGTCCATTCCCTGTACACGCCCGCGACGGCTGTTCAGATCCCCGATGATGTCGCCCATTTTGTCCTCGGGGACGATGATCTCCATGTTGTAGATTGGCTCAAGGAGTACCGGACCGGCCTTCTCCATGGATGCCTTGAAGCCCATGCTGGCTGCGCGCTTGAAGGCCATCTCCGACGAATCCACATCGTGGAAGGACCCGTCGAAAAGGGCCACCTTGATATCTACCACCGGGAAGCCGGCCAGGATGCCCTTCTGCAAGGTTTCCACCACGCCCTTCTCCACGGCGGGAATGTACTGCTGGGGCACCACGCCGCCTCTGATGCGGTTTTCAAACTCGAACTTCTCGCCGCGGGATAAAGGCGACAACTCCAGCCAGACGTCGCCGTATTGCCCGCGGCCGCCGGTCTGTCGCTTGTGCTTCCCCTGGGCTTCGGCCTTCCTGGTGATCGTTTCCCGGTAGGGGACCTTGGGGGTTTCCAGGTTCACGTCCACGCCGAAGCGTCGCTTCATCCGGCCGACGGAGATGTCGATGTGGGTCGCGCCCATTCCGGAGAGCAGGAAGTCATGGGTGTCCTCGTGGCGGCCAACCCGCAGGGTGGGATCCTCGGCCAACAGGCGGTTGAGGCAGTTGCCCAGCTTATCTTCGTCTCCCTTGGTCTTGGGCTTGAGTGCGTACGAGATCGTCGGAGGCGGTAGCTCGGGCGCGGAGAACTGCAGCGGATTTTTCTTGTCGCACAGGGTGTGGCCGGTTGGGGTTTTCTTCAGCTTGAGCACGGCGACGATGTCCCCCGCGACGGCGTCACCGGTCTGCTCCATCTTCTTGCCGATCACCGCCAGCAGTGAGCCGATGCGTTCTTGTGTCTCGGTGTTGGGATTTAGCACCTGGGTGTCGCCGGCCAGTTGGCCGGACAGGATCCTAAAGACGGACATGATCCCGCCCTGGGCGTCCACCGTCTTGAATACGAATGCGAAGAACGGTTCCTTTTCGGAGCGGGCCCGCTCGGCCTCGCTGTCGCCCGGGATGGTTCCCTTGACCGCGGGAAGCTCGTCGGGGGAGGGTAGCAAGCCGGTCACGAAATCCAGCAGGGGCTGGACGCCGATGTTGTGCGTTGCGCTTCCGTATAGCACTGGAAAGAGCATTCTGGAACGGATGGCCTGGGAAAACCCCAGGGCGATCTCCTCCTCGGAGAGCTCGCCCTGATCCAGGTACTTCTCCAGCAGGGCCTCGTCGTTTTCGGCGATCTTCTCAATCAAGGCTTCCCGTGCCTTGCTCAAGGCATCCTTCAGGTCAGCGGGAACGTCGCCGGCTTTCATGTCGCCGGACCCGTCTTGGGGGAACCGGTAGGCCTTCCCGGTGAGCACGTCGACTATTCCCTCGAAGGAGGTCTCCCGCCCGATGGGCAGCTGGATGGGAATGGCATCGTTGGATAGTATGGATTGGATCTGGTCGAGGGCCTTGTCGGGATTGGCCCGCTCCCGGTCCATTTTGTTGATGAAGATCACCCTGGGAATCTGGAGATCGCTGGCCCGGTCCCACACCGTTTCTGTTTGCACCTCCACGCCGTCCGGGGCGCTGACCACCACCAGGGCCGCATCGGCCGCGGCCATGGAGAAGCGGGTGTCGTAGCTGAAGTTGCCGTCTCCGGGGGTGTCGATGAAGTTGATCTTGTGCTTCTTCCATTCGAGGTAGCCGAGCGAGGAACTGATGGTCATTCCTCGTTCGATCTCCGCTGGCTCGAAGTCGAGCGTCGACGTCTGATCGTCCACGCTACCCAGCCTGGTCGTGACCCTCCCGACGTAGAGAAAAGCTTCGCCAAGCGAGGTCTTGCCGCAGCCCTTGTGACCCACCAGGGAGACGTTACGAATATCCTTGACATCGAACTTCTTCATTCTGCCCTCCAAGAGGAGATACCCAATGATTTCAAAGGTCATAAACCTTATGCCAGAGCGCTTTCGGTGTCAACCCCGATGTCGCTCCCCCAATCTCCCACTGGTGCCCCTACGTTTCGACATAACATATTGACTTCTCAGGGGGACTCAATATACGCGGTGCCACTATACTAGTGAAATAATTTACTTGTGGTCCTCTCGCAAGTGTGCGGTTTTGCGCCGTCCGATACCGTCCGTTTCATCGGACGGCACAAAAGCGCACGCTTGTGAAACGGACGGTGTAAGTGTCCCTTTTTACGCGGGAGATTGGGATCGACCGGAAATGGGGTGGGAGATCCAGGCGCTCGTAAAAAGTGCCTAGAGGTTCCTCTCGTAGATAATTCGCAGTCCCTTCAAGGTCAGCATGTTGTCGACTTCCTTGATGTGCCGGGAGGTGGTGGCGATCAACTTGCCCAGTCCGCCGGTGGCCAGGATCTTCACGTTGCCGCCCAGCTCTCCGGCCATCCGGTCTATGATGCCGTCCACCAGGCTCACGTATCCGTGGAAAAGGCCGGACTGGATGCTGGAAACCGTGGTCCGGCCTATGACGGCCTCCGGCCTCGCGAAGGGGACCCGGGGGAGCTTGGAGGCGGTCCGGAACAGGGCCTCCATGGAGATGTTGATGCCCGGGGCGATGGCGCCGCCCAGGTAGTCTCCGTCGGCGGAGATGGCGTCGAAGGTGGTGGCGGTGCCGAAGTCCACGATGATCAGCGGGCCGGGGATTCGGTCCAGGGCGGCCACCGCGTTGACGATCCGGTCGGCGCCGACCTCCTTGGGGTTGTCGTACTTGATCTTCATTCCGGTCTTGATCCCCGGCCCCACCACCAGGGGCTGGGTGTGACAGTAGTCCCCCAGCATGTGGACGATGACCCACTCGATGGGTGGAACCACGCAGGAGATGATGGCCGCGTCCACATTGGCGAGCTCGAGCTCCGCCGTTGCGAGCAGTTGCTGGAACAGGATTCCGTACTCGTCCGCGCTGCGTGCCGGTTGGGTGCCCACCCGCCAGTGGTGGGTCAGCTTCTCGTCTGCGAAGGTTCCCAGAACGATGTTGGTGTTGCCGATGTCTATGGCCAGCAGCATGGCTATTCCCTCAAGCTTCTTTTTTTAAGTATACGGTCTGGGTGGGGAAGGCGATTTCCAGGCCCAGCTCCTCGATCTTCTTCATGATCAATAAGTTCACGTCTTGGCGGACCTCCAGGTACTCCGCCCACACTTTGGACTTGGAGAAATAATAGACGAAGATGTCCAGGCTGGAAGTCCCGAAGTCGGTGAAGTATACCAGCCAGTAGCCCTGGTCTACGCCCGCGTGGCTGCGCAGGATCTCGCGGATGGACTCCACCGCCTTTTCCATCTGATCGGCCTTGGTCTCGTAAGTGATCCCGATCGTCATCTTGACCCGGCGGACGGGCCGGGCGTCCATGTTCTCGATGGTGTCGCCGGCCAGCTTAGAGTTGGGGATGCTGACCAGGGTCTTTGCGAAGGTGCGGATCCGCGTGCTGCGGAAGCCGACGTCCTCCACGGTTCCCTCCGCTCCGGGGACCTTGATCCAGTCGCCCACCTGGAAGGGGCGGTCGGTGAAGATGGTCACCGAGCCGAATATGTTGGCCAGCGAGTCCTTGGCGGCCAGGGCGAAGGCCAGGCCGCCAAGCCCCAGGCCGGCCAGCAGCGAGCTGACCGAGTAGCCCAGGTTCTGGATGATCATCACCAGGGCCAGCAGGATGATGACCACCCGGCAGCCCTTGCTCACGATGGGCACCAGCTGATCGTCGAGCTTGGACTCGGTCCCGGCGGTGAAGCGCTTCAGGTACAGGGCCAGGATGTCGGTGGCCGAGTACAGGAACCAGGCGGTGTCGACGATCAAGAGGCTGGTGAACAGCGCGGTGATGAAGCGGGGAACATCGATCGGATCGAGCGGTAGGGTCAGGATCTCCAAGGCCAGGTAGAAGCCCACGATGTAGACCAGAAAGAAGGCCGGCCGGCGGAAGGCCTGCAGAATGCGGTCGTCCACCTCCGTGGAGGTGCGCTCGGTCAGTTTTTTCAGCCACCGGTCGATAAGGTAGCGCACGACTGTGCGGACAATGAAGGTGGCCACGATGACCAGCAGAAAGCCGAGCCATTGCCCCAAGGAATTTCCAAGAAACGTCTGATTAAGCGTCTCGGCCACCCGTTCCCACATGGAAGCACCCTCCTTTCCGGTGGGACAGGGTGCCACGTTTCGGTTTTGGAATCAAGGGGTTTGGGCGGATTGGGTGCTTAACGAAAAGGGGGTCTTGATTAGCAAGCCCCAACGGGACGGGATCTGAAAGCCCAGGGCGAAGCCCCAGATCTGTTAAGCACTCGTCAACGTCGGGAATCTTGAACGCCATCTTCTGTTGTGACATACTGAAATAAGGTGGGTTTTCAGGAGGAGGCCTGGTGGGCGACGGTCGGAAGCCTTTGATCCTTGTGGTGGACGACGAAGATCGGGTGCGCCAGCGTTTCGCCGGGTTGCTTACGCAAGAGGGATACGAGGTTGTTCTGGCCAATAGCGGCGCGGACGCATTGGCTCGGGTGCGCGACAGCAAGCCCGATCTGGTTCTTCTGGACGTCGTCATGCCGGGGATGGACGGTCTGGAGGTCTGCCGCATCCTCAAGTCCCGGCGCGAGTCTTCCTTCCTGCCGGTGATCATTCTTACCGCCAAGAGCGACATGGAGAGTCGGGTGGAGGGGTTGAAGCTGGGGGCCGACGATTACCTGGGCAAGCCCGCGGACCCCCGCGAACTGATGGCCCGGATCGAGGCCCTACTGCGGATCAAGCAGCTGCAGGATCGCATTTCCACGTCCAAGCGGGAGTTGGAGGACTCCTCGGTGACCGATCCCCTCACCGGCTTATACAACGACCGCTACCTGAAACACCGCTTGCTGGACGAGTTCAAGCGTGCCGAGCGCTACAGCGAACCTCTCTCATACATAGCCGTCAAGCTGGACGAATACGATGACTTGCGGCAGAAGTACGGGCTAGACGCTGTCGACGAGGTGGTCAAGGACATTGCCGAGATTCTCTGCACCGGAATCCGCGAGTTCGATGTGGTGGTGCGCAGCGCGGTGGAGCAGTTCGCCATTCTCCTGCCCCGCACCCACTTCACCGGCTCCGTCTCGGTGGCCACCCGCATCTGGGAGAAAGTCCAGCGGCATCGCTTCCTGATCCAGGACAGCCGGGTCCCCGTGTGCGTGAGCATGGGCGTAAGCTTCTTCCCCAACAAGGACGTCTCCTCGGCCGATATCCTGATGAACCAGGCCAACGAGGCCTTGGACAAAGCCCGCGAAGCCGGCTCCAACCAAATTTGCCTCTACCAATACACGACTTATTTCTATCGTCCAGACATGACCAAATAGGTCCACGGCGCGGTTTGGTCCTCGGTGTTTGAGGGCGGCCGAACTACCACCAAAACGTGTAATCTTCGATCCGGTCGACCAGGTATGCTCCCCCAGGAAGCGCCACCGGTGTCAACCTCCGGATTGAGCTGGACTGTGCCCCCCGCATCAATCGGCTAAGTGCCATCCAGACCCCAACGGGTATCCCGTGCTCGCGAATCGCCATGTGCGCAAACCGCGAGCAAGACGGCCTATGCGCGCACCTCCGCCCGTCGATCTTGGTCAGCAAATCCGCCCAAACCCGGAATGCGAAGTAGAAAGAATTGGCCGTGAGAACCCGTTGAGGTTGCTCGATCGATGCTGTTTCAAACACCGGATGCTGGGGATCTCCCGACCAGGGTTCCTCCGCCGCCGCCGTGCCGCAAACAACCAGCACCAGAGCCACCGCGACGCCTATTCTTCTTCTTTCTCTTTTCTCTCCTCCCGCCATTTCTCCAACCGCTCCTTGATTTCTTTCTCCCGCCCGCTCTCCGCCGGCGTGTAGTAGATCCTCCCCTTGATCTTCTCGGGCAGGTACTCCACCATCACGTAGTGCCCCTCGAAGTCGTGCGGGTACTTGTAGTTTTTCCCGTAGCCGATGTCGCGCATTAGCCCGGTGGGGGCGTTGCGCAGGTGCAGGGGGACGCCCAGCGCTCCCAACTCGCGGACGTCCTTGCGTGCCCGGGCGTAGGCGCGGAGGGCGCTGTTGCTCTTGGGCGCGCAGGCCAGGTAGCAGATCGCCTGGGAGAGGTTGAGCGCCGACTCGGGCAGTCCCACCATCTCGTGGGCGGCAAGCGCCGCCGTGGCTACCACCAGCGCCTGGGGATCGGCGTTGCCGATGTCCTCGGAGGCGAAGATGATCATGCGCCTGAGTATGAAGCGGGGATCCTCGCCGGCCTCCAGCATCCGGGTCATCCAGTACACCGCCGCGTCCGGATCGGATCCGCGCAGGCTCTTGATGAACGCCGAAACCACGTTGTAGTGCTCCTCGCCCGCCCGGTCGTAAAGCAGCGTTTTGTGCTGCACCGCCTCCTGCACCACTTCCTGGGTGATCTCCTTACCTCCGTCGGTGGCCTGCCGGCCGGTGGCCTGCAGGTAATGGGCCGAAGCCTCCAGAGTGTTCAGTGCCCTGCGCGCATCCCCCCCCGCGGCCCGGACCAGGTCGGCCAGCGCGTCGTCTTCGAGTTTCAGCCCGAGCTTCCCCAGTCCCCGTTCTTCATCCTCGAGCCCGCTTCTTACGATGACCGCAAGCTGCTCCTCGGAAAGTGCCTTGAGCACGAACACCTTGCAGCGCGAGAGCAGGGCCGAGATGATCTCGAAGGAGGGGTTCTCGGTGGTGGCCCCGACCAGCGTCACGGTCCCGCGCTCAACGTGGGGAAGCAGCGCGTCCTGTTGGGCCTTGTTCATCCGGTGGATCTCGTCGATAAACAGGATGGTCCGCCGTTTGTGGGCATCCCGCCGCACCTCGGCGTTCTTCACGATCGCCCGGATCTCCTTCACTCCCCCCAACACCGCCGAGAAAGGCTCGAACACCGACCCGGTGGTATTGGCAATCACTGCGGCCAGGGCAGTCTTCCCGCACCCCGGTGGCCCCCAAAGGATCATCGAAGCGAGGTTATCCGCCTCGATCAACTCCACCAACAACCGTCCTTTCCCCAGTATTTCGGTCTGCCCCACGAACTCCCCAAGCGACCGCGGCCGCATCCGATCCGCCAAGGGTGCATGCCGCCGCTCCTTCTTCGCCTGGGTCGCAAATAGATCCGGCTTGTCCATGGGCCCATGCTACTTGAGACCCCTTGACGCCGCAAGGACCTCCTGGGAACATGGATGGCATGCAATACAAGCTATTCATCGTCATGTTCTCTTGGGTTCTCATCACCGGCTGCGGTGGCGGCTCGGATTCGAACAAGCTGGCCGAGATACACATTCCTCAGAAAATCGACATCCTGTTCGTCGTGGACAACGGCGGCGGCATGATCGCCGAGCAGCATCAACTGGGGGAGTCGATGCAGGGCTTTCTTGCGCTGCTGGAGCGGTATTTTTCCGAGGAATACCATATCGCCGTGATCACCACGGGTGTGGAGTCCCAGGCGTGCCCTCCGTGCGATGCAACCATAACCGCGTCCTGCATGAACGAGACCGGCGAGGACGGCCGCTTCCAGGATCGGCTCGGCAAGAACAACGGGACCGTCGAGAACCCCGTCTACTCGTTCGAGCACGACCCTACCTGCAAGGTGGTGAGCAACCTCAACAGCTATTGTCTGTATGACCGGGTGGAGCGGAAAGGAACGCTGCTGGTCGGTTACAACGGGTGCGGTTACCAGAGGGGGCTGGCGGCCGCCCGCAAGGCGCTGGGCGATCTGACCGGAGGCTTCAATTCGGATTTTATGCGCCAGGATGCCGCTCTGGCCGTGGTGGTGGTGTCCACCGAGGAGGATTGCGGTGAAGTGGGCGACGTGTGCGAGGATACGCAGGCCATGGGGGATATCTGCTACTACGCGGCCAAGGGCGTCGGACCCGAGGGGGAGACCAAGCATCCACAAGATCCCGAGCAGCGCCCATATCGGCTCACGCCGTTGGAGGAGTACCGGGACTTTCTCGATGGCTTGAAGGGTGACAAGCCCGGCCTGGTCAAGTTCGCGGCCATCGCGGGTGTCAAGCATACGAACGATCTCGACACCACCGCCATCGAGTACGAATGGGACGGCGACCACAACCGGTGGCTGGTCGAAGATGCCTGTGTCACTTCCGGATGCACGGGTAACTACTGCTTTGCCGAGCCGGGGACGCGGTATATCCAGATGGCGCAGTTGTTCGGGATCGGGCAGAACGGGTTCATCGATACCATTTGCCAGTCGGATTTCACCGATACCATGAAGCGACTGGGCAAGTTCTTGTCGTGTCCGGGGCGGTTTTTGCTGGTGAAGACTATTTCAAATCCGCAGAAGACCAATCTGGCGCTTAACGGTGCGCCGGTTCCACGCTACTCCTGCACCGTGGAAAACCAGATGGAGTCATGCCAGTACACCGACGATCCCTCCTGCTCGGTGGGGACGTGCGTGGAGACCTGGTCGTACTTTTATCCATCCCTGGATGAGCCCCACGGGGCCATCGTTTTTGCCGAACACTTCGATGCTTGCTCGTACGCCGAAAACGGGGTTCTGCGCATCGATCTTGACTAACCGACACTGGATCGGGGGAGCTTCTTTGTGGTAGGAGTTCGGTATGTCTTGTGTGGGATTCTTCAGTAAACAGGCGCATCCGGACGTGGAGGCGGTGGCGCGGCGGTTGGCTCGGTTGGCGGCCCAGGCGGGGTGGGAGGTGTTGGGGGCTGCAAACTGCCCAGTCGATGCGGGGGAGCGGTTGACGGCGCGGGCGGTGGCCAAAAAGTCCGACCTGGCGGTGGTGCTGGGGGGGGACGGGACCATGATCCGGGTGGTGAGGCTTTTAGACACCAGGCAAGTACCGGTGTTCGGGGTGAATCTCGGGTTTTTGGGGTATTTGACCAACTTCACCGAGGCCGAGGCCGAGGAGCAGTTCAAGAAGGTTCTGATGGGGCAGTACGAGACCGAGAGCCGGGTGCGGCTGAAGATCGACCTGGTGCGCAACGGGAGCGTCATAAAGACCGCCAAGGTGTTCAACGACGTGGTGGTCAACGTCAGCGGGATTTCCCGGATCATCGAGATCCGGGCGGAGATTGACGGGGCCTACGTGACCACCTATCGGGCCGACGGTCTGATTGTCTCCACCCCGACGGGGTCCACCGCCTACTCGCTGTCGGCCGGCGGGCCCATCCTGCTGCCCGGGACCCGGGCGTTGGTGGTGGCGCCCATCTGTCCCCATACTCTGACCATGCGCCCTCTGGTCATCCAGGACGAGTCCAAGATTAGTCTGCAGGTTGAAAAAATTACCGATTCGGTCCTGGTGACCTTCGACGGTCAGCAGGCCGAGAAGATCGAGCCGGGCGATCGGTTGGAGATCGAACGGGCGGAAGGCCGGGTCCTCCTGGTTAAACCGCCGCGGGACTACTACCAGATCCTGCGCGCCAAGCTGAAGTGGGGACAGCGCTAGAGCGGCCATGCTTGTTTATCTGTCGATCCGCGACTTTGCCATCATCGACGAATTGAAGGTTGAGTTCGATCGCGGCTTTTGTGTGCTTACCGGAGAGACCGGGGCGGGGAAGTCCATCCTGATCCAGGCCTTGCATCTGCTCCTGGGTGGGCGGGCCTCCAACGATCTGATCCGCACCGATGCCGACGCCGCCGAGGTGGAGGGGGTGTTCAACCTTCAGCCGGGATCGCGAGCGATTTTGGCGCTCGACCGAAAGGGCCTGCTTGAAGGGGAGGAGGTCACCATCCGCCGGATCGTCTCCAGAACCGGGCGCAGCCGGGTTTTCATAAACGACCACCCGGCGGGAGTGGGGACGCTGGGCGAGTTGACCGCGGGGCTGGTGGATATTTCCGGGCAGCACGAGCACGTGGAGCTGACCGACGAGGAGACCCACCGGGAGATCCTGGACGATTTTGGAAAGCTCGCGGAGCTTCGCGGGGAGGTCAAGCTGGCGGTGTCGAAACTCCGTGCGCTTGCGAAGGAGCAGCGGGAGTTGCAGGAGAAGGACCGTGAGTGCGCCGAGCGGGAGGAGTACCTGACCTTCGTCCTCAAGCGGATCTCGGAGATCGATCCCCGGCCGGGGGAAGACCAGGAGCTTTATAAGGAACGGCTACGGTTGAGGAACGCGGAGAAACTCTCCGGCGGGTTGCGTGTCAGCGTGGGCCTGGTCTACCAGCGGGAGGGTTCGGCGGTGGAGCTTCTGGGGCAGGCCGCCACGCAGCTTTCCGGCCTGCTGAAGTTCGACTCCGATCTTTCGGCTCTGCGCGACCGCCTGGAGGAGGCCTCGCGCCTGATCGAGGATCTCTCCCGGGATCTGGAGACGTCTTTGGAGGGTCTCGACAGCGATCCCGCCCGGTTGGAGGAGGTGGAGGATCGGTTGAGCGCATTGAAGGGCCTGATGCGCTCCCACGGGCCGGACCTTCCGGCGGTGCTGGAGAAACGATCGCGCATGCAGGCGGAGCTGGCTGCGTTAGGCGACCTTTCGTCGCGCCTGGATGAACTGGAGCAGCGGCGCCGACAGGCGCTCGACTATGCAATGAAGCTGGCGCGGAGGCTGTCTGTAAAACGGAAGCAGGCGGCCAAGACGCTTCAACAAAAGTTGGAGGGGGAGCTCGGATCGCTGGCCATGGAGGCGGCTCGGGTGGAGGTGCAGGTGGTTGCCGGAGAAGCGCAAGACCTGGAGGAGTGGGGGCTGGATCGGGTTCGCCTGCTCCTGTCCGCCAACCCGGGCGAGGAGGTCAAGCCGTTGGCCCGGGTGGCCTCGGGCGGAGAGCTGTCCCGCGTGTTGCTGGCGCTCAAGGCGGTCTTGTCGGGGGTCGATCGGGTGCCCACCTACGTTTTCGACGAGGTGGACTCCGGCGTGGGGGGGGCCGTGGCCGAGGTGATCGGCTCGAAGCTTTCCGCCGTTTCTTCCGACCACCAGGTGGTGTGCATCACCCACTTGCCCCAGATCGCCGCGTGGGCCAATAGCCACTATTTGGTGCAGAAGCACGTGTCGGGCGGAAGGACGGTCTGCGAGATCTCCCGGTTGGACGAAAACGAACGGATCGAAGAGTTGGCGCGCATGGCCGGGAGTGCCCGGGTAACCGAGAAGGCCCGCGGTCATGCCCGCGGTCATGCCCGCGCCCTGTTGAACGCTGTGCGGAGCTCCAAAACAAGATTTTGATCTCTTCCGGGACTTGTGATATCCATAAAGTATAATCATGCGCAGTCGCCCAAAGAAGAAGCGTAAAAAAAATACCACGGTTTCCAGGGCAGGGACCCGGGTGTCTTGCTGGGCGCGGACGGACCTGGGTCTGAGGCGCGAGCTTAACGAAGATTCCTACCTGGCCGATTCCAATATCAATCTTTTCATCGTGGCCGACGGGATGGGCGGGCACGCGGGTGGGAACATCGCTTCGAAGATGTCGGTGGACACCGTTCGGAAAAAAGTCCGTGCCACCAGAAAATCCGGCGATCTGTTCGAAAAGGACGCGATCGGGATCGAGTCGCCGGCCGTTTTGAAACTGCTCGAAGATTCCATCAAGGCAGCTTCCGCGAGAATATTCGGCCGGTCCAACCGGCAGCCCGAGCTTGCCGGGATGGGTACCACGGTCACCCTGGCGCTGACCCACGACCACCGGGTATACGTGGCCCACGTGGGAGACAGCCGGTTGTATCGTCTCCGCGAGGGTAAGTTCGAGCAACTGACCGAGGATCACTCCCTGGTAAACGAGCAGGTCAAGGCGGGATTCATCACCTCCGAAGAGGCTCAGCACAGCCGGTTTAGGAATATAATCACCCGGTCTGTCGGTTTTGAAAGCGAAGTGGCGGTGGACACCCTGAGTCTTCCCATGCAGCCGGACGATATCTATCTAATTTGCTCGGATGGCCTGACCGGGATGGTTGAAGATGAGGAGATTCTTGAAATCATCAAAAAGACCAGGCTGTCGCAGGCTCCCGCCCGGCTGGTGGATTTGGCCAACCAGGCCGGGGGGGAGGACAATGTCACCGTCGTCGTCCTGCGGTACGGGGATGGTGAGCACGATAAGCGGGTGTCCAAGTCTCGGAAAAGAAAGAAAACCGCCGGGAAAGCCGCGCGGAAGCGCGGCCGGAGCGGAGCCAAACGTAAAAAATAAGAAATTTGTTGACAGAGGAGTAGCGGATTTGCAATAATTCCCGGGTTTTTTGGGTAGTTGGAAGCATGAATTGCCGCGGATGCAGTGATGAGTAAGCGATATACCGTCATGGTGGTTCCGGATCGCTCGTCGCGTGTTCGGAGAATGAGGGTTTCCAAGCGAACTCTCTGGGGGGTGATTGGTTTCTTCATCGTGCTTGCCGCCGCAATCATCGCCAGTGCCTTCCATTACGTCTCCATTGTGGATCAGGTGAGGGAGAACTCCCACCTCCGCGGTCAGAACCTAGAGTTGCGCAACCGACTGGTTAACCTGCACGGCAAAGTGGTCAGCATCCAGTCGGTTCTGGATCGAGTTCAGCGTTTCGACACCAAGCTGAGGGCCATCACCCAGCTGTCCGATCCCAAGCGCCATTTGGCGCTGGGTCCCTTTGCCGGCGGCTCGAACGGCGAGGGTGTGTTCGACGGCGCCGGCGCCGTGGATCCGTTGGTACAATCCATTGGAGAAAATCCCCACCTGGCCGCCCGGTTGATTGGAGAACGGCTGGACGAGCTGGTCTCCGAGGTGGAGAAGCGCGAGGGAAGCATCCGCGAGTTGGAGACACACCTGCGCGGTCAGAAGGCCCGCCTGGCCTCCACGCCTTCCATCTGGCCGGCCCGCGGCTGGGTGACCTCGGGCTTCGGAACCCGGGTCGATCCTTACACCGGCAAGCGTGCGATGCACCGGGGCCTGGACATCGCCAACCAGCCCGGCGTACCCGTCGTGGCTCCCGCGCGCGGCGTGGTGGTTTTCAACGGGAACAGCGGTGGATTTGGAAAGGTGATCGTTCTCGACCACGGCTACGGGGTGAGAACCCGATACGGACACCTGGAGGAGACCAAGGTCAACATAGGCGATCACGTCGATCGCGGCGACACCGTCGGTAGCATCGGCAACACCGGCCGCAGTACCGGTCCCCACCTGCACTACGAAGTGGAAGTAAACGGCATCTGCGAGAATCCCCGCAACTACATTCTGGACGACTGATCGTTCACGCCGCGGGTGTTGGTCCGCTTCGCTGCGTTCACGTTCGGGTGATCGTGTTTTAACTTGTTTCAAATAGGTCACGGTGTTAATATCCGTCCGCGTGGCGCAGGAGGGTTTTTCGTGGGTCTGGTTTCGTACTTCTCCAAGATTGTTTTCGGCACCAAGAACGAGCGGGAGCTGAAAAAGATCCGGCCGATGATTCAGCGTATAAACGATCTGGAGCCCGAGATCCGCATGCTCTCCGACGAGCGGCTCAAGGGCAAGACCGCCGAGTTCAAGACCCGCTTTGAAAATGCCATGAACGACAAGCTCGGCGGGCGTTCAAACCTGGATCTAAAGACTCGCAACTGGACGGAGTTCGAGGTTCTCAATGTCCTTTTGCCCGAGGCGTTTGCAGTGGTCCGGGAGGCCTCGGTGCGAACCTTGGGGATGCGCCACTTCGATGTGCAGCTGCTGGGCGGGATCGTTTTGCACCGGGGCAAGATCGCCGAGATGAAGACCGGCGAGGGCAAGACCCTGGTGGCCACCCTGCCGGTTTACCTGAATGCCTTGGCGGGACAGGGTGTTCACGTGGTGACCGTCAACGAGTATCTGGCCCAGCGCGATGCCGAGTGGATGGGGGAGATCTACCGCTGGCTGGGCATGTCCGTGGGCACGATCATCCATGGCCTGACCGATCGGCAGCGGCAGGAGGCCTATGGCTCCGACGTAACCTACGGGTACAACTCCGAGTTTGGCTTCGACTACCTGCGGGACAACATGAAGTTTCGCTTGGAGGACTACACCCAGCGCGAGCCGCACTACGCCATCGTCGACGAGGTGGACAGCATCCTGGTCGACGAGGCTCGCACGCCCCTGATCATCAGCGGCCCGGCCGAGGAGGCCACCGACAAGTACTACCGGGTCAACGGCATCATTCCCAAGCTAAAGAAAGACCGGGACTACACCGTGGACGAGAAGAGCCGCTCGGCCGTGCTTACCGAGGACGGTGTCTCCCGGGTGGAGCAGCTACTTTCAGTGGACAACCTCTATAATCCGTCCAACATCGAAACCCTCCACCACGTCAACCAGGCCTTGCGTGCTCACACCCTGTTCAAACGGGAGGTGGACTACATCGTCGGCGACGACAACAAGGTGCACATCGTCGACGAGTTCACCGGTCGCGTGCTGGAGGGGCGCCGGTGGAGCGACGGGCTGCACCAGGCGGTCGAGGCCAAGGAAGGCGTGCCCATCGAGAACGAAAACCAGACTCTGGCAACCATCACCTACCAGAACTATTTCCGCATGTACGACAAGTTGTCCGGCATGACCGGCACGGCCGAGACGGAGAAGGATGAGCTCTCCAAGATCTACTCGCTCAACGTGGTGGTGGTTCCCACCGACCGGCTCAACGTGCGTATCGACCACCAGGATGCCATCTACTGCACCGAGGAGGAAAAGTTCCAGGCGGTGGTCGAGGAGATCGGCGAATTGAACGAGCGGGGGCAGCCGGTGCTGGTGGGCACCATCTCTATCGAGAAGTCCGAGGAGATCGCTCGGAGACTGAAGAAGGCCGGCATCAAGCACAACGTGCTCAACGCCAAGCACCATGCCCGGGAGGCCGAGATCATCGCCCAGGCGGGTCGTTTCAAAGGCGTGACCATTTCCACCAACATGGCCGGCCGCGGTACCGACATCGTGCTGGGCGGCAGCTCGGAGTTTTTGGCCAAGCTGCATGCCGATCCCCACGAGGATCGCGACCGCTACCTGGAGGTGCTGAAGAAGTTCCAGGACACTTCGACCAAGGAGCGCAAGCAGGTCATTGAGCAGGGCGGCCTGCACATCCTCGGCACCGAGCGGCACGAGGCCCGCCGGATCGACAATCAGCTCCGCGGGCGCGCCGCCCGGCAGGGAGATCCGGGATCGTCTAGGTTCTACCTCTCCCTGGAGGATGATTTGTTGCGCATCTTTGGGGCGGATCGGCGCAAGAACTTGATGGAGCGCCTGGGCATGGAGGAGGGGGTTCCCATCGAGCACCGCTGGGTGACCCGTTCCATCGAGAGTGCCCAGAAACGAGTAGAAGGGCAGAACTTCGAGATCAGGAAGAGCCTACTGGAATACGACGATGTGATGAACATGCAGCGCAAGGCCATCTACGATTTGCGGCGCCGGGTGCTCTCCGGGGAGGATATGCGCGAACAGATCCTCGAGCTGATCGAAGACGTGCTCATCGCCGAACTGGACGCCACCTGCTCGGAGCAGATCAACGCCGAGGACTGGGATATCGGTGGCCTGGAAGACCGGATCTACGGAGTGTTTGGGCAGAAGGTCTCTCTCGATGACGTGTCTCGGCAACGGGAAGCCATCGGGGACCAGCTCTGGGGGGAGATAGAGAAGATTTACCTGGCCAAGGAGGAGCAGATCGGCGAGGAAAACTTGCGCCGGGTGGAGCACTACTTCTACCTCCAGGAGATCGATCAGCAGTGGAAGGATCACCTGCTGGCCATGGACCACCTTCGCTCCGGAGTCAGTCTCAGGGGCTATGCCCAGAAGGATCCCAAGCAGGAATACAAGAAGGAGGGTTATGCCCTGTTTATGAGCATGACCGCCCGCATCCGGACCGAGGTGGCCAAGAAGCTCATGCAGGTACAGCTCGAGGTCGAGGACGAAGGCGAGCGGCTCATGCGCCAGCGCATGGCTCGCCGGCGGGCCTGGTCCTACGGCTCCGGGCCTTCACCCCAGGCGGCCGCCGCCTCCGGTTCCGGGAGCAAGGTCCAGACGGTTCGTAGAGATGGCAAGAAAGTGGGTCGCAACGACCCCTGTCCCTGCGGATCCGGTAAGAAGTACAAGAAATGCTGCATGCTCAAGGAAATGAGGGCATCGTGAGGTTAGCTTTTAGCGGCTAGCTATTAGCAACACCTATAAAGAGTTTTTTTGCTGATAGCCAAAGGCTAAAAGCTAATAACTGAATTTGCTTGCAAATTCCTAACCTCCGTGCTAGCCATGGCGCTCCGATGCGGCGATGGCGTGTCGGAGCGGTTTTTTACAAATTCACACGCCGCGGGGGATGCTCTACGGGTGCCTGTTTTCTACAGGTTGTGGAGCCGGTGGTGCCCCGCGGTGGAGGCCCAACCCAAACCAAGGAGGAGATGATGGGTGTCATTTCAATGAAGGCTTTGCTGGAGGCCGGTGTTCACTTCGGGCACCAGACCAGCCGCTGGAACCCGAAGATGAAGCCATACATTTTCGGCGCACGCAATGGGATCTATGTTATCGACCTGCAGAAGACGTCCAAGCTGTTCGACCGGGCTTTCTACTTCATTCGTGATACGGTTTCCAGGGGAGACAAGGTTCTCTTTGTGGGGACTAAGAAGCAGGCCCAAAACGTCATTGTCGAGGAAGCCGACCGCTGCAACATGTTCTACGTCAACAACCGTTGGCTGGGCGGCACTCTGACCAACTTCCGCACAATCCGGCAGAGTATCGAGCGGCTGAAGACCCTGAAAAAAATGGCCGCGGACGGGTCCTATGAACGACTGACCAAGAAGGAGATTCTTCGCATCGAGCGTGAGAGCCAGAAACTGGAGAGGAACCTCCCGGGCATCCAGGAGATGACCCGGTTGCCCGGAGCGGTTTTCGTGGTTGACCCCAAGAAGGAGCGCATCGCCGTGGCGGAGGCGCGCAAACTGGGTATTCCCGTGGTGGCCATCACTGACACGAACTGCGATCCGGAAGTGGTGGATTTTCTCATCCCCGCCAACGACGACGCCATCCGGGCCATCAAGCTCTTTATCGAGAAGGTTGCCGATGCCTGCCTGGAGGGCGATCGGCTCAACCAAGAGGTACTGGCGTCCAAGACTATGGGCAAGCCAGCCGAGAAGGAGATTGCCCCGCAGCCTTCAGACGGACAGGCCGGCGGACCCAAGGTGGAGGTGGTGGGCAAGCGGCGAGCGGAGACCGCCCAGAAAGCCGCCGAAGCGCCGGAAAAGACCCAAGAATAGGCCCAGTAAGAAGACAAGCGAGGCATGGCTATGGAAATCAATGCGAAACTGGTGAACGAACTGCGTCAGAAAACCGGGGCGGGGATCATGGACTGCAAGCGCGCCTTGCAAGAGACCGAAGGCGATCTTCAAAAAGCGGTCAAGCGTCTCCGGGAGCAAGGTGTCGCCGAGGCGGGCAAGCGATCCGCCAAGGTGGCCGCCGAGGGCAAGGTGGAATCCTACGTGCACATGGGCGGCAAGATCGGCGTGCTGGTGGAGATCAACTGCGAGACGGATTTCGTTGCCCGCGGCGACGATTTCCAGAACTTCTGCCGGGAGATCGCCATGCAGGTGGCCGCGGCGAACCCCCAGTACCTGAAGGAGGACGAGGTGCCCGCGGAAGTGCTGGATCAGGAGCGGGAGATATATCGCAAGCAGGCCTTGGATGCCGGCAAGCCCGAGAAGATCCTAGACAGTATCGTCGAGGGGCGGCTGCGGAAGTACTTAGCCGAGGTTTGCCTCCTCGATCAGCCTTACATCCGCGAGCAGAAGATGTCCGTCGATAAGCTGCTCAAGGAACTGATTTCCAAGACCGGCGAGAACATCGTCATTCGCCGCTTCGCCCGCTTACAGTTGGGTGAAGGCATCGAGAAGAAGCAGGAAGATCTGGCGGCCGAGGTGGCCAAGACGCTTGAACAGACCAAGGTCTGACATGGAGCCCAAATTCAAACGCGTCCTTCTGAAGATGTCGGGCGAGGCGCTCCGCGGCGGCGAGGAAGGCACCATCTCCGCCGAGTTTCTTGCACGTATCGCCGCCGAAATAAAGGAGATCCACGCGCTGGGGATTCAGTTGGCCATGGTGCTGGGGGGCGGAAACATCATCCGCGGCCTGGATGCGACCAAGGCAGGGATCGACCGGGCCACCGGAGACTACATGGGCATGCTGGCCACGGTGATCAACTGCATGGCTTTGCAAGAGGCTCTGGAGAAGCTCGGTGTAGCCACGCGCATCATGAGCGCCTTGCAGGTCGACGAGGTTGCCGAACCTTACATCCGTCGCCGGGGCATTCGTCATCTGGAGAAGGGGAGGGTGGTGCTGCTGGCTGCCGGTACGGGCAACCCCTATTTCACCACTGACACGGCCGCGGCGTTGCGCGCCATGGAACTGAAGGCCGAGGTGCTTTTAAAAGCCACCCGGGTGGACGGGGTGTATGACTCCGATCCGCTCAAGGATCCCCAGGCCAAGTTCTTCAAACGGCTTACTTACATGGATATGCTCAAGCAGGATCTTAGGGTAATGGATGCTACGGCGGTTTCCCTGTGCATGGACAGCAACTTGCCGATACTCGTGTATAAACTGGCGGATGCCGGCAACATGCTGAGGGCCGTCCTGGGCGAAGACGTGGGCACGCTGGTGGGCGATCTGCCGGCCGCTTAGACTCTTGGTTCGTAACTTCTTCGCATTGTGCGAAGATCTTCGGAGGACGCAAATGGTACTTCGAGCGCTTTACACTTCAAAGCACGATCAAAAAGCGCTCGTCCTGCGCGGGTCATTTTGGTTGCGACAGAGCCGCGCTGGGGGAGGTGACCGACATGGTCGATGACGCGATCGTGGAACTGCAGGATAACCAGAACAAGGCGGTAGAAGCGTTTAGACGGGAGCTTGGTCGGGTGCGCACCGGTCGGGCCAACTTGGCCGTGCTGGATCCGGTTCGGGTAGAGTACTACGGATCGAAGGTGCCTCTGAACCAGGTGGCCTCCCTCTCTATTCCCGACGCTCGCTTGATCGTTATCAAGCCCTGGGAGAAGTCCAGCATCCCAGGGATCGAGAAGGCCATCAACATCGCCGAGATTGGTCTAACTCCGCAGAGCGACGGTGAGCTGGTGCGCCTGCCCATCCCCGCCTTGACCGAGGAGCGCCGCAAGGATCTGGTGAAGCAGACCAAGAAGCTGGCCGAGACCGCCAAGGTGAGCGTACGCAACCACCGCCGGGACGCCAACGATTTCCTCAAGGAGGCGGAGAAGAGCAAAGACGTCTCCGAGGATGACAAGAAGCGCGGCCTGGAACGTACCCAGAAGGAAACCGACAAGTCCATCGAAAAGATCGACGAGATTCTCGCAGAGAAAGAGATAGAGATCATGGAAGTTTAGCTTTCAGCCTTCAGTTCTCAGCCATCGGTTTTCTGGTGCTGACGGCTGGCCGCTGACGGCTGACGGACGGGAGTTCCTGCGCTCATGATCGACCGGGTGCTCGGATTCGAGCACGGGTTTCCCCCCGCCTATGCTCTGGTGGTCGCGGTGGTGGGGCTTCTGTTCCTCCTGTTGGGTTGGCGATTGCACCGGGTGACCGTGGTGGTCTGTGGGTTTCTCTTCGGGGCGTTCATCGGGCAGCTCATGGCCCGCTGGATGGACGTGGATCGCGCCTGGGGGGTCTTTGTGGGTGGGGCGGCGTTCGCGTTGCTGGCCGATCCACTCTATCGTGTGGTGATCTTCATTCTTTCTGGGATTGCGTTGGGCATCGGCCTGGGGGAGACCGTTCGTCTCACCGTTGCCTCGGGCGGGTTTCTGTGGGGCTTCGTTCCCGGTTTCCTGGTCGGGGGGGTCTTCTCCCTCTGGAAGCTCAAGTGGGTGATCGTTCTCTCGACGGCTTTTCTGGGGGCCATGGTGTTCTTGTGGGGCCTGGCCGTGGTCCTATGCGCCTGGGTGTTCCCGGGTGCCTGCGCCTTCCACCATAACCACTTAGTGCTCAGCTGGATCGTGCTTGGGCTTGCATTGTTGGTCGGGTGCGTTGTACAGGTGAGATTCTCCTCGAACCGGCAGGCGGAGGAGGAGGGAGAAGAGGAAGCGGGGAAAGATGGGGCGGAGTAAAGACAGCCCGAAAGTGGACCGCAAGCGTTTGCCGCGCCACATCGGGATCATCATGGACGGGAACGGGCGCTGGGCCAAGCTGCGCGGCTTCAGCCGTGCCCGGGGCCACCGGGCGGGAAGCCAGGCCGTCCGGACCGTGGTCAAGGCTTGCCGCTCCATCGGGGTGCAGAACCTGACGTTATTTGCTTTCTCCGCCCAGAACTGGGGGCGTCCCCGAGAGGAAGTACAGGCGTTGATGGAATTGTTGGCGGAGTTCATAGCGAAGGAGTGGCAGGAGATCATGGACCGCGACATCCGGGTTATCAACCTGGGTGAGCTTCGCCGCGTTCCTCCGGACGTGCGTACGCGACTGAAGAGCATGATCGTAGCTACGAGGAAGAACCGTTCCATGACCTTGGCTCTGGCCCTCTCTTATGGGGCCCGCGAGGAGATCGTCCGGGCCGCTCGCAACCTGGGGCGCCGGATGCGGGCAGGTAAGCTTTCGCCGAAAGACCTGGACGTAAACGTATTTTCGAACGCCTTGTACACCAGTGACCTTCCCGACCCGGATCTGATCATCCGCACCGGCGGCGAGATGAGAATCTCGAACTTTCTCCTCTGGCAGAGCGCCTACGCGGAGCTGTATTTTTCCACCAAGCTTTTCCCGGATTTCAGCCGGCAGGACCTGCTTTTGGCCATCGCAGACTATCAGCGCCGCCGCCGGCGCTTCGGTCTTACCGACGAACAGATTAGGAAAAAAGACCGGAGAGGAAAGTGATTTGGGCAATCCACTCGGCATTGTGATCCTGGGCGCCACCGGCTCCATCGGCCGGCAGACTCTGGAAGTGATCGCGGCCTATCCGGATCGCTTCCGGGTGGTGGGCCTGTCCGCCAACCAGAACGCCGAGCAAATGGCCGAGCTGGCGGCTGTGCATCGGCCGGAGACGGTGGCCCTGGTGGATGCCCGGGCCGCCGACCGGTTCGAGAAGCTGTCCGGCCGGCCGGCCGAGTCGGGCCGGGGTTCCCTGGTGAGACTGGCCACGGCGGAGGCGGCCGACATGGTCGTAGTCGCCGTCGTGGGCCAGGCCGGGCTCGAGCCCGTTCACGCGGCGGTGCAGGCGGGGAAGCGGGTGGCCATCGCCAACAAGGAGTCGTTGGTCATGGCCGGCGAGCTGATCATGCGCGAGGCCCAGGCCCGGGGAGCCGAGATCCTCCCGGTCGACTCCGAGCACGCCGCCGTTCGCCAGGTTCTGGCCGCCGTATCCCCCGAGCAGGTCCGGCGCGTGATCCTGACCGCGTCGGGCGGGCCGTTTCTGGGACGGTCCCGGGAAGAATTGGAGAAGGTCACCGCCGAGCAGGCGCTGGCCCACCCCAACTGGGACATGGGTGACAAGGTCACCATCGACAGCGCCACCTTGATGAACAAGGGCCTGGAAGTCATCGAGGCCCGCTGGCTGTTCGACATTCCCCCCGAACGCATCGATGTGGTCATCCACCCCGAGAGCATCGTCCATGCCCTGGTCGAGACCCAAGACGGCGCGATGATCGCCCAGATGGCCGTCCCCGACATGCGCGCTCCCATCGCCTACGCCCTGGGCTGTCCCGACCGCCTGGATCTTCCGGAGCGAATCAAGGGCTGCGAACGTCTGAGCCTGTCTTCCATCGCCAAGCTGACTTTTTCAGAACCAGACGATTCCACCTTCCCGGCCATAAGGCTCTGTCGCCAAGCCCAAACCCGCGGCGGCGGCGTCCCCGCCGCCCTCTCCGCCGCCGACGAGGAGGTCGTGGCGGCCTTCTTGGATGATCGCATTCGCTTCACCGACATCCCCGCTATCCTGGCCCGGGTTCTGTCTGAAATCCCGGACCAGCCGGTGCAATCCCTGGGTGACGTGCTCGAAGCGGGTCGGCAAGGAGCCGATCTGGCCAGAAAGCTCCTGGGTGAGAAATCATGAATCGCTGGGTTCAACTCGTCTTCACCGTCTTCGCCGCAATCCTTTTAGGCGCCACCCTTTTCGTCCGCATTGGCGACGTTTCCCCGTCTGCCTCCGCCGAAGGCACGGCGCTACTGGATCCCGAGTCCCAAAGAGGTCCCGCTCCGGCCTTCTCCCTGTCCACTCGCGATGGCAGGCTTGTGACCCTGGAAAGTCTGAAGGGCCGGACCGTCTGGTTGAACTTCTGGGCCACCTGGTGCCGCCCCTGCCTGCAGGAACTCCCCCAAATCGCCGCCCTGGCCCGCAAGGCGAAAGACCAGCAGGTGATCCTGGTCCTGGTCAGCGTGGACCGGAACTGGTCGGAAATAGACAACATGGTCAAAGACATCCAGGGTGCCCATCCCGCGACAAAAGGTCCCTGGAAAGACGCCGCCCTGCTCCTGCGTGGTCAGTTTGAGAATGTAGTCCTGCTCTTAGACCCCCTCGAAAAAACCGCTCACGCCTACGGCACCCGCAAGTACCCCGAGACCTACCTCATCGATCCCGATGGAAACCTGAAAACGAAATTCACCGGCCCCAAGGCCTGGGGCCACGAGGCGGCGCTCGATTATCTTGGAAAGCAGGTCGGGAGTTCTTGAGTTGTCACTTCTTCTTTGATCTGCGGAGAGTTTCATCGAGCAGCGGCAGGTAGCGCTTGTCCTTTTCGCGGGTGGACGAGCGTTTCATCCGGATCATGGCTTCAAGCTTGAGGATCCTAAGGTTATGTCCCCGGAACTGGATTTCCGACGAATCGCCGAGCAGGTCGTCGTATCCGAGTCCTTGCTCGATGGTGCCCAGAATGTCCAGTGGCCCGCAGTCGGTCATCAGGAGGCAGTGTCCACTTGCGTTCAGGTCCTGAAGCGTAGGGTACAGAACCTGGCCCTCCGGCCTGCCCCGGTGCCGGGCGTTCACAGACCGGATGAAATCGAGTAGCTTGCCAAGGTTGGATTTCTGGTTCGATGGCACGATGTCGATGTCGAAGGTGGTGATCGGCGCTCCCTGCGACACGGCGGCAAGACCGCCAACGAGAATGAAGTCGATCCCCGCGCCGCAGAGCTGTTCAAGCAGGTTGGTGAGCTCCGAGCCTCTTTGTTCCGGTTTACGTGGATCGGAAGGCATCCCGGAGTTCCATGATTGTTCGGATCATGCGGTCGTTTTGAAGAAGACGCTCTTCAGGGCTCAAACGCAGTATTTCATCGATCAGGCCGATGTCCACCAGGGACTCCGCCTCGCCGGCGCCGCCCGAGTCGATCTGTTGTGCCCGCACCGCTTTTCGACCTGACATACAATCAGCATACCATACACCCACAACGATCGGCATTCCTCCCAACTTCATTTCTTCAAGACCTTTTCCTTCAGGAGCAAAAACGCGCCGCTCAGGATGGCGACGGAGGAGAGAAAGCAGAGGAACAGGCCGGCGCCGATGTCGGCAGTGGCGATGCCCGGGAAGGGAACCGATTTACCCAGGGAGAACATCTTGGACAAGGTGAACAGAACGGCTATGCCGGCTATGCCGGTTTGCACGTAGAGGACGTACTTTTCCCCGTCGCGCCAGTATCCGTTCTGGCGCATGAACGCGATGGCTATGGTGGCGGCCGCCAGGACGGTGGTGAGCCAGCCACCCACCTCGAAACCGGTGATCGTTACCACGCCAGAGACGCTCACCCAGGGGAAGAAGGCGAACAGGAACATCCCCGCGGATCCTCCCACCGCCAGCTTGTCGGGAAAGGACAATTTCTGGAAGTTGCTCCAGATCTTCTTGAGCGTGTTTTGGACGTCGTCGGTCACCCGGGAGGCCTCCACCGATAGGTTCTCAGCGCGGGGGGCCGCGCTGGAGTCCACCGGGGTATCCTGGGCGCTCCGCCGGGCGGAGGGGTGCTCAGGCTCGATGTCGGTGAAGTCGTCGCCCAAGAAAGACTTGTCGATTATGTAGTCGCAGTGCTCGCAGATGGCCGTGCCGTCTTCGAGCTCTTCGCTACATTGGGGGCAACGCATGGGGAAAGTCTAATGATTGCGGGATGCAAAGTCAATCAAGGGTCTCATCCATCCGGGGTAATTCTCTTGTAATGCCGGGCCGGTACGAGTATTATCGGGATTTGGTGAAAGACGGGAGAGTTGCGTGACCACGGACATGTACGAAAAGTCGGTAAAGGAGTTTTTCAAGCCGGTTCGGTACTTTCTCGAGGATGCCTCCGTTTCCGAAATCATGATCAACGGTCCCGAGGACATCTGGATAGAGCGCAAGGGGAAGCTGTACAAGACCGACGCCAAGTTCACCCCCGAGGGCCTGGAAGCGGCCGCGCGTAACGTGGCCCAGTACGTGGGCAGGATCATCACCGACGAGAGGCCCCGGTTGGACGCCCGGCTGCCGGACGGTTCCCGGATCCACGTGGTGTTGCCCCCCATCGCTCGCAAGGGGACCGCCATCTCCATCAGGAAGTTCTTCCCCGGTAATCTCACCGTTCCCCAACTGATCGAGTTCGGGGCGCTCGCCCCCGAATGGGCGCGGTTTATCGACGCCTGCGTTAAAACCAAGCAAAACGTCATCGTCGCCGGCGGTACCGGATCGGGAAAGACCACGCTGTTGAACGTGGTCTCCTCGCTGATTCCCAACGAGGAGCGCATCCTCACCATCGAGGACTCCGCCGAGCTACAGTTGCTCCAGGATCACCTGGTGGCCTTCGAGTCCCGCCCGCCGGATAATATGGGCCGCGGCGCGGTCACCATCTCCCACCTGCTGCACTCTTCGTTGCGCCTGCGCCCCGATCGTATCGTCATCGGCGAGGTGCGCGGAGGAGAGGCCTTCGATCTGATGCAGGCGCTGAACACGGGGCACTCCGGCTCCATGTGCACGGTGCACGCCAACTCCCCTACCGAGACCTGCCGGCGCCTCGAGTCGTTGTGTCTGATGAGCGAGATCGAGCTTCCCATGGTGGCCATCCGCGCGCAGATCGCCGCCGCGTTGAACATCATCATTTGCTGCGCCCGCTTCCACGACGGCTCGCGCCGGTTGACCCACATCGCCGAGGTCCTTCCGCTGAACGAGAAGGGTGACTACCGCACCCAAGATCTGTTTGTCTATACCGTCACCGGCAAGGACGATGAGGGCCGCATCCAGGGATACCACGCCCCGACCGGGATCTTGCCCACTTTCATGAGCAAGCTGAAGTCCTACGGCTATTCCGAGATGGACGAGTCCTTCTTCGATCCGGCCACCCATGGCTACGAACGTCCTCCGGTGGCGGGCGTGCAGGAGTTCAAGATCGAATGGACATCCCGGCTTCTGGACGGGGAGGAAAAATGGAAGCCCAGGCCCCTGGATCCGGAGCGGAAAGAAACCCTCACCCGGGCTTTGAATGAGGTGTTCGAACAGCGGGACATGTTGTCTCCGCCCATGGCCAAGCACGAGCCTCCTGCCGGCGAGCCGGCGACTCTCAAAGAAGAGGTTTCCCCAAAAAAAGAGTTTTCCAAGGCTGAGGCCAAGTCCCGCAAGGCGGGCGTCTACGCCCGCTCGCTTCTGAAGAAGACCAGCGCGGATTCGGGTTTGCGTTCGCGCAGACCGCCGCTGGGTGTGCGTAGTAACGACACGGGCAAGGGCAAGGGATAACGTCGTGGGACAGTTCTTCGGTTGGTTGTGGGGGCTGATTCAAGACGGATGGGACGTGCTGCGCGACTTCGTCCGGGGCGTGGCCGACGACTTTAGGGATTCCACCCGCTTCGTCAAGTACAAGATGTTTGCCATCGGCGGGTACATTGCCATCGGCCTGGCCACCGTGGTGGTGTTCCTGCCCCCGGGTGAGCTGAACGAGATTGACGCCGAGGTGTGGCTGCGCAAAACGGAGATAGTGGGGGGCCGGTACTTAAAGGTAGCCAACCACAGCTCGGACACCTGGAAGAAGATCGTAGTCGGCATCAACGGCACTTACACGCTTCGCTCCAAGCGGCTGCGGCCGGGGAAGAAAAAGGCTTTCTTCTTCAATCGGTTTCAGGATAAGCAGGGGAGGGTTCCCCTGGAGAACATCCAGCTCGATGTGCTGCGGATCGAATGCAGCCAGGGAGTTTTCGAGCGGATCTACAAGAAAAAACGTTAGCCCCGTGTCGCTCGATGCGCATTTTATCGCCCTTGCAGATGGTCGCGGCACGGGACAAGCTTAATCAGGAGTAACTTCAAGGTGATACAGTTAGTTGAACAGACTTCAGGCTCTGCGGCTAAAAGCAGGGCTAGCGCGGTTGAAATTAGGTGAAATATATACCTAGAACCCCGCGTTAATCTGTAAGGAGCGAAGATGAAGCCCAGGATTATGATTGTCGTCATGCTTGTGTTGTCGTTGTTCTTTTCTTCCGGGGATTTGTTGGCCAAGAGGAAGAAATCCAAAAAGAAAAAGAAGCAGAACATCACCAAGATCATTTCCAAGAAGACCTTCACCGACGCACTCTTGAAGCTGGCTGAGGACGAGCGGGCGCCGGTGGCATCCTCCACGCTGGTGGAGAAGGGCCGGGGCCAGGACTACTACGCGGTCGACAAGATGCTGGACAACGATATCGAGACGTTCTGGGCCGAGGGAGCCAAGGGCTGGGGAAAGAACGAGTGGGTGGCTTTCCATCTGCCCGATGGCACCACGCATGTGGAGATCACCCCCGGGGCCGGCAACGAGCAGTTCAAAAACTTCAACCGGCCCAAACAACTTTATCTGGATGTTTACCTGGTTCGGCTCAAGCGCGAGAAGAAAGTCTACAAACCCAAGTTCAAGTGGCTGGGCCGCGCCGAGTTCAAGTTCAAGGACGAGCCGAAAACGGTTCGCCAGAAGCTGGGCATCAAGCTCGCCGAGTTGGCTGTTCCCGAGCGGGTCATGTACGTGGGCGTGATGATCGTCAGGAATGTCTACAAGGGTCAGTTCGACGACACGTCCGTGTCCACCTTCAAGATGTCCTCCGTCTGGGGAGAACGGTAGTTTATCAGGATTTGCCCTTGCGGCCGCCGCGCCCGCCGTGTTTACGTCCCCCGCCTCCCGGTTCCAGGCCGCGCACGTACTCGATGAAGCTGGCCTTGTCGTCCATGATGTCGAAGTACCGGTCGCCGCGCGGCCGGCGATCGCGCCGGCCCTCGCGCTTGTGGCCTTCCCTGGCCGGTCGTCGTGGTGTGCTCTTGATCAGGGTTCGTGCGGTCAGGGCCGAGGAGAGTAGCTCGGATGGCAGCTGATCCAGCTCGATTCTCTCCTGGGTGGCCATGAAGATGAGGTCCCGGTGCAGGGAGGGGCTGACCGTGAAAGACAGCTCGCCGCTGTATTCGGTTCCATCGATGGGCGGAGGCAGCTCGGTGCTTTTCTCCGCGGCCTTGCGGAAGATGTTCTCCACTTCCTCCTCGGCTTTTGATAGTGCCTCCGCCCGGGTTTCTCCCGTCACCTTCAGGTTTTCCAACTCGGGTACCGAGGCGATGAATTTTTCCTTCTGGCTGTCGTACACCACCAGGATTCTGTAGCCGTCCGGTATCATGGGCATGCTCTCCTCGTCTGAATGTCTGTTATTTTCCAATACCTCTCATGCAAACCAGCAGTCCAAAAAGGCTGCCGGCGACCGCGATCAAAATGGGAATCGCCCAGCGGGCCTTCGTAAAGATCCCAGGTGGCGGCGTCTTTTTTGCTCCGTTCCGGCTGCGCCTGGCCATCCGTTTGATGGACCGATTGGACAGGCAGATCATGTAAAAATACACACCAAACAGGGCCAGAACGATACCGGCCAGGATCAGTATCCCGCGAATGGATCCGTCCGAGAGAAACTCCACCTACGCTCCTCCCTGTAATTAAAATAGCTTTTTCAAAGTGGTCAGGCGCGAAGGCGGCTGGCGGGATATGGTCGCCCGCGTCCGTGAACACTGTTACTTTGGTAGCATAGATGATCATGGTTGTCAAAGGGTTGTGGGGGGTTCTTGGAAAGCTGTGCCGCGGGTGCGGGGATTGTCAATAATTTGGAGCATTTTGGTGCCCTGTGCTACAATCCGGCCCATGCGGGACGACGGCCAAGGCGTCCCCGGGGAACCGGTTGCCATCGCTAGAAAGACCCAAGGTAATCTTCTCGGGTTTTCTCTGGAATTTCGTGAGGGGATTGCCCTGGTTTCCCTGTCGGACCGGAAGTTCAAGGACCGGATCCAGGTCGAGCGTCTCTCCCTGGAGGTTCCCGATGTTTCCTTTCCCTTCGATGTGAGCGGGGGGGCCGAACAGTTTCGGCATCACCGGTGCCGCCTGCGGACCGTGGTGATGTCGGTCAGCCAGAACGATCTGACTTCCGTGCTGGTAGAACACCTGGATCCGGCCGGCTACGGGATCGAGAACATCCGTGTCCGGATCGAGGGGGGGCAGGGGCTGATCCGGGGGGATTGGCGAGTGGGAGAGGTGAGCGCGCCCTTCATCGCCCGCTTCTTGGCGGAGGCGGGAACCGATCTTTCGTTGAGGTTGGGCTTTTTCGACATCCGGGTTTTCGGTTTCATTTCCCTGCCCGCGCACACCCTGGTGGCCCAAATCGGCCGGGCGCTCAGGTCCTATCGTGCCGAGTTCAAAGACGTTTCTTTCCTGATGTTCCAGCCGGTGCGGGATTTGATGCGCTGGCTGCTGCCCAATCATGGCTGGAAGATCCCCGACTTGGAGGGGATGCGCGTCGACCGGGTCGAGATGGAAGACGGCCGCATCCGCTTGATCTCGGCGCGCTACCCCGACGAGCTGGCCGAGGTTGCCGGCGAGTCCGGCGCTGCTACCCAGTCGCGATCCTTCCTGGAGCGCCAGTACCTTATTTTCAAGGAGGGGGCCGACGCATACCACAACGCCGAGCTGGCCTTGCACGAAGGCAGACTGGAAGACGCCCGCAAGCTGTACCTGGGCAAGGCCGGAGTGGAGCCCGCCCACCCGCACGCCGCGCGGAGGATGCTGGAGATCGGAACGGTCCGTCCGGAGCGGTTCGATGAGGTAGAAGATCTGGTCCGCGACCTGCTTGAAAAGGATGCCGACTTCCTTCCGGCCCTGTTGGCCCGGGCGGTGCTGGAGGGACGTGGCCGGGACAAGTCCGCGGGAAAGACTTACGAGCAGATCGGCCGGTTGTGTGCGGACCGGGGTGAGCGGGACGACGCCGTCATCGCCCACCTCAAGGCCGGATCTCTGCTGCGTGAAAGCGATTCCGAGAAGGCCATCCTAAACTACGAACGTGTGCTGGAACTGGATCCGGATCACCTGAGGGCCATGCACACCCTGACCGAGCTGTACGAGACCCAGAGTATGTGGTACCGCGCCCTGCGCATTAACCTGAAGCTCGCCGGTCGCTTGGAGGAGGCCGGGGCCATCGCGTCGTGCCATGTCCGCATGGGCAGGATCTTCCTCGATCGTTTCGACGATCTCGACCGGGCCCGAAAGCACTTAGACGCCGCCCTGACCCACGATCCGAAAAATCTGGATGCGCTTGCGGCTCAGGCCGGGGTCCAAAAGCGGCGCGATCAGCCCACCCGGGCGGCCAAGCTGCTCAACCGGCTGATCGAGTTGGCCGAGCCCCGCAAGGACGAGCAACTGCTCCTCGACGCCCGGCTCCGTCTGGCCGATCTATGGGAGCAGGAGTTGGAAGATCCGGAAAGCGCCTTGCTTCACTACCAGCGCATTCTGGACAATTACCCCGATCATTTGCACTCGTTGTTCAAGGTGGGTTCCCTCGCCGCCGGGCAGGAACGCTGGGATCAGGCATCGACGGCGTTTTGCCGGTTGCTGGAGCTGGAGGCTTCGGGACGCCCCCTGCCGGCGGATGTGCTCAAGTCCGCCTGCCTGGCCATGGGGCGCATCTATATGTCCCGGCCGGGAGGGAGCCAGGAAGCACGCTCGTTCTTGATGCGGGCCGCCGGTATGGAAAGAGACGATCTTTTTGTCCTGCTGGAGCTTGAAAAGATAAACCGGGAAGAGCAGGCCTGGACGGATCTGGTGGATATCCTGGAACGTAAGGCTAGGCTGCACGACGAGCCCGAGGACGTACTGGCCGCCATTTTGGAAGCCGCCCGATTATCCGACCGGCAGATGGGGGATCTGCAGCGGGCCGAGCGCCTGTATCACCAGGCCCTGGAGCTGCGGTCTTCTTCGGCGGAAGCAGTCGATGGCCTGATCCTCCTGCTCCGCAACGGAAAGCGTTACTCCGAGCTGGCCGACCTGTTGGTTTCCGCGGCTTCGAACGAGACCGATCCCAAGGTGGCCGCTTCCCTTTGGGCGCAGGTGGGGGAGATCCGGGCCGAAAACCTGGACGACCAGGATGGCAGCAAACAGGCCCTGCAACTCGCGGTGGATCTGGACCCGTCCAACCGCTCCAACGTGGAACGGTTGCTGGCCTTTTACCGGGAGCGGGAGCAGCACGACAAGATCGTGGAGTTGATCGGCCAGCTGGAAGAGGACGACTGGGAGGACCAAGAACTGGTCAACCTCTGGCTGGAGCGCGCGCAGGTGCTGCATGAGAAGCTCGACGACCAGACCGGGGCCATCGAAAGTTACCAGAGAGCCCAAGGCATCGATCCCGGTCAATTGCAGGCTCATCGGGCGCTCGCCGATCTGTACATGCAGACCGGGGCCTGGCTCCAGGCCCGTGAGGCAATTCTGAAGGTGTTGGATTGCGCCGGGGAAGGCGGTCTTTCCGGTCCGGGACGCACCGAGCTGCATCGAAAACTGGCCGCCGTCGAGTTGGCATTGGGGAACCGGGAGGAGGCCATCGCTCAGCACCGGGCCGTGCTGACCCGTTACGAGGATGACGAAGAGTCCGCCAAGCAACTGGGTCGTCTGCTGCGCGAAGACGAGAAGTGGGATGAACTGGCCGCTTTTTATGCCCGGTGCGCGGAGCAGAAAGAGGGAGAGGAGGCGGCTACGCTGCACACCGCGGCTGCGGCCATCTGGTGGGAGAAGCTATCCACGCTGGAGCCGGCGGCTAACCAGTACCAGGCGGCCGTTGATGCGGCTCCCGAGAGCGAAGCGACCGCGGCGCGCCTGGCCTCGTTGCAGCGGGTATACGCGGGCCTGGGTTCCTGGCCGCAGGTGAGCGCGGTCATCCGGCGTCGGATTTCCTTGGCGGAATCCAAACAGAAGGCCCCCCTGCTGCTCGCCCTGGCGGCCATACTGGGCTTTCGGCAGGACGACAAAGCGGGCGCCGCCGAGTGTTGGCAACAGGCCCTAGAAAGCGATCCCGACTGCCGGCCGGCGTTGCTCCTGTTGTCCCGGCGCCGGTTCGAGGATGAGCATTTCGAAGACGCCCTCGAACTGGGAGAAAGGGCCATCTCCCCCGATTTGCCCGGCCCCCAACTGCCCGTGGAGATCCGCGCCAAGGTTGCCCTGGACACGGCCCGGGCGGCCTGGGCCCTGGAAAGACTGGATGACGCCTCCCGGTTGTATCTTTTACACCTGGAGTCTTTTGCTCCGCGGCAGTTCGCCGGTGTCAACTCAGAGGCGTTCGAAAGGCTCGAGTTGTTGCTGCGCAAGCGACAGCAGTACGAGGATCTGGCCTTGCTGTACCAGCGATGGCTGACGTCCGGAGCCACGGCGGAGAGAGAGGGAGGTGTCCGCCGGGCGCTGGGTTTGCTCTTGTTCGAGCACCTCGATCAACCCGATGAGGCGGTGGAGGTACTCTCCAATCACATCCATAAGCATCCGGAGGACCAGCCCGCGGTTTCCGACTTTCTGGACATGCTGCGCAAGAGCGCCCGGTGGGAAAAGCTGGCCCAACTTCTCGAGGACCACTGGCGGAAGGCTCCGCGGGAGAAGGAGAAGATCCGGCGCTTGGAGGAGCTGGCGGACGTATACCAGATGCGTCTGCACCAGCCCGAGGCGGCCATCGCCAAGTGGCGAGATTTGATGGAGCTCGGGTACGAACCGGCGGCGGAGCGGCTCGTCGGTATATACCGTCAGGAAGAAATGTTCGCAGAGCTGGCCGAGTTGCTCAAACTGCGGGCGGAGGGCGCGGTGGATCGGCAGGAGGCCCTTCTGACTTTCGTCGAGCTGGGTCGGGTAGCGCGGGATGAGCTCGAGAACCGGGAGGCGGCGCTGAAGGCCTTCTTGCAGGTCTACTCCATCGATCCCTCCGAGGAGAACCAGGAAGTGGTGCTGCAACTCCTCCGGGACATGGGCGATCCCGAGGCCCTGGGAGAGTTTCTGGGCACCAGTGCCCAAGAGGAGGCGGCCGATCGTCCCGGGCGGCGGAAGCAGTTGCTTCTCGAGCACGCGGACCTGTGCATTGCCAAGATGGAGCAAACCGAGGAAGGTCTGGCCTTGATCCGGCAGGCTATCGAGGTGGAGCCGGAAGAACCGGTGGTCAACCGGGCGCAGACCCTCTATGAGCAGCTGGGGGACTGGGAGGGCGCGGCCGATATGCAGGAGATCCTGGTGGACCTGGCGAAGGATGAATCCACGGCGGCACGCCGGGTCCACAGGCTGGGGCGTTTGTTCTTAGACCACCTGGATGCACCCGAGCGCGCCGCGGCTGCCTTCGAGCGCGCCGCCCTGTTGCAGCCGGGCTGGGCTATTCCCTTGATCGACCTGGCCGGGATCTTCGAGCGACTCGATGACTTCGAGCGCTTGCTCGCCATGAAATTGCGGATCTGTGAGACCATCGAGGCCGCCGAGGAGCAGAGCGAACACTTGCACGAGGCGGCCGTGCTCGCATTTGACCGGCTGGAGGATTCCGAGCAGGGGGTCCTGCTGCTCGAAAAAGCGGTGGCCACGGCCACCGATCCAACCGGGTTGTTGAAGGAGCTGGCCGATCGGTGCGAGGGTCTGGGCCTGCTGAAAAAGGCGGCCGATGCTCTCGATCACATGGTCTCCGAATCCGGAGAGATCGCCGAGGCGGCGGAAACTCCCGCATCCCTGCTCCGGCGCATCGCCGATCTGAGGCGGCGGGCCGGAGAGGAAGAGGCGGCCTTGGCCGCCTACGAGTTGGTTCTTCAGCAGGAGCCGTCGGACGAAGATTCCGTTCTCCAACTCGAGTCCATCTACCGCTCGCAGGAGCGTTTCAACGACCTGGCTTTGATGTTCGAGAGCCTGGCGGGGCGGAAACCCGAGCAGCAAGCGGTGGATGCCTGGCTGCAGGCGGCCAAGGCTTGGCTGGACGCTTCCGAGGCCAAGGCGGCGGAGGCCGATCTCCAGCGGGCGCTGGCCATCCAGCCGGACCACGACGAGGCCACCATACTGTTACTGCGTCTGCTGGCTCAGCGGCGGGCCTGGCCCGAGTCGTTGACCCTCCTGGAGGGATTGCCGGGTGAATTGTTCGATCAGGAGAATGTGCACAGCGCGGCCGGTTCCTGTTTTTTGGGGGTGTTGGAAAACCCAAAGGACGCGGCCCAGGAGCTTTTGGCCTGCCGGGTGATGCTGCGCGTGGACCCGGATCACAAAGACGCCTTGCAGCGATCGGCACAGTTGCTCCAGGAAAGCGGGGAGGCGCAGGAGGCCGAGGAGGTGCTGCGCAAGCTGGACGCGCTTGAGGATCGCCTCGATGCGGGCGAACGCTACCGGCTCGATCTCCAACTGGCGGACATTGATTTCTCCCGGGGGCGGACCGAGGAGGCCGAAAAACGCCTGAAACGTTGCGTCGAGGCCCAGCCGGAGGATCCGGAGCCGAAAGCGTTTTTGCACAAGCTGTACGCTGGTGGCCGGCGGTTCGCCGACCGGGTGGGATTGTTACTGCAGGAGGCCGAGCAGGCTTCCACCCAGGTGGAGCGATTCGAACATTTGCAGAGCGCTGCCGAGCAGATGGAGGTGGAACTGGGCGATCCCGAAGGGGCGGCGGCATTGTACCGGCAGGTGGTCGATGCCGATGCGGAGAATCAACGAGCCTGGGAGAAGCTGTCGGAGCTGTACCGCCTGTTGGACAACCCGGAGAGCCAGCGGGAGGCGCTGCTTCGCCTGGCCGAGCTCAAGCCAAAAGACGAGCAGACCACACCCATGCGCAAGGCGGCCAGATTGGCCCATGACGTTCTTCAAGACCGCCAGGCGGCCCGGGCCGGCTGGACCGATTTGATCGAGAGGCTCCCCGACGATGAAGAGGCCCTGGATCGTCTTTTGATTCTGGATCGGTTAGAGGGGGCCTTCGATGATCTGGAAACGCACCTTTTAAAAAAGGCTTCCCTGACCGACGATCCAGCCGTGCTGGCTCCGCTGCTGCGGGAGCGCGCCGGCATCCTGGTGGAGGAGCTGATTCGTCCGGAGGATGCCGTTCTGGTGTTCGAGCGCCTGCGTGATTTGCAGCCGCGGGACGCGGAGGTCTTCGGGCAGCTGGCTCCGCTCTACGAACAGTTGGGTCGATGGCCGCGGCTGGCCGAGAACCTGCAGGAGCAGGTGGAGCTGGCCGGTTCCGAGCGCGAGCGGGCGCAACTCTGGTCGCGGCTGGCCGGCATCCGGGAGGAGCACTTGGACGACCGGGCCGGAGCGGTGGGGGCGCTGCGTAAGGCTATCGCACTGGATCCCGAAGACGTCAAGCCGTTGGTTCACTTGCGGGAGCTGGCGGTCGACGACGGGGACGACGTTTTGCTGATCGAGGCGTTGGAGGCGCTGGCCTCGCGGGCCTCGCGGGCTTTCGACCCACAAGAAGAACACGATCTGAGGCGATCCGTCGGGTTATTGAAGTGGTCATTGGGGCAGAAAGACGAGGCCCGGCGGTCGTTTTTACGCGCGCTTTCGCTAGACGAGGACGACGTGGTTTCCAGGAGGTTCTTGGCCGAAATCCTCTTCGACGAGGACCCGGTGGCGTGCACGCCCCATATCCGGTGGCTTCTTGCCCACCCGGAGATGCTGATCCCGAAGGATCTGTACGGGCTGAAGCGCATGCTGGTGGATACCCAAAAGGATGCCGATGCGGCCACCCGGATCGAAGCCATCGAAGACCTGCTGAAATATGTTCAAGACGATCTGGATGCCGCCCGGCAGCTATCCGAGCTTTACCAGGAGACCGGCAACCAGAAGGCGCTGGCGGACTTGCTGGCCCGCATGAGCGAGCTGGAGGCGGAGGAGGGGAAGGCGAGTCTCTGGATCCGGCGGGCGGAGATCCTCGATCATGAGGGAGATCAATCCCTGGCTTGCGAGGCGTTCGCTCGGGCACTGCAACTCCCGGGTGACCACCGCTACGAGGTGGCTCTGCGGCTGGCCAAGATCCAGTTGCACGATATCAAGGACGCGGGGGCGGCCGCCGGATCCCTGGAGAAGGCCCTGGAGATCCGGCCGGGCGATCCCACCATCCTCCAGATGCTGTCGGATGTGTGCTGGTCGTTGGGCTGGTGGGAGCAGGCCGGGGCCGCCACCCAGCAACTGGTCGGGTTGCCGGAGGGCGCCGAAAAACCGGGATTGCTGCTGCGCCTGGGAAATATCCGCCTGCGCGAGGGAGATCTGGAGAAGGCCCGCGAGGCGTTCCAGCGGACCATCGTTCTGGATCCGGCGTGCCGGGAAGCCTACCAGCGCGTCGAGGAAGTGCTAAAGGCGCAGCCGGACGACAAGTGCCTGGCGGAGTTCTACCTTTCGTGGGCGACTAGCCCCGCGGCCGGATCCCGGCGGATTGGACTGTATTTGGCGGCAGCCAGGCACCTCCAGCGCATCGATGCCATCGCCGAGGCCATCGGGGCGTTGCGTCGGGCGCTGAAGCTGGATTCATCCAATGTCGAGGTTTTCGAGGCCCTGGCGCCGTTGCTTGCCCGGGAAGGCGAGTGGGAAGAGCTTCTGGGTATACTCGCGCAGAGAAGGGATCTGGCCGACGATCCCGAACGCAGGCTGGCGCTCGGCTTCGAGATGGGCGAAGTTTGCAAGGAGCATCTGCAGGATCTGTCCAGGGCGGCTATCCACTTCGAGGAATGTCTGAAGATCGATCCGGATCATACCGGACCCCTGGAGGAGCTTGCCGACATCCGTTACGCCGAGAAGGCCTGGGACCAGGCCGGAGTTCTGTACGAACGCCTGGGTGAACGGGGCCTGGGTTCGAGCCGGTTCGTGGTTGCTTTCCGGAGGGGGGAGATTGCCGAGATCCAATCGGATGCGGAACGCGCCATCGGGCACTACCAACGCTCCCTCGATCTCAACGACACATTCATTCCCTCGCGCCAGAACCTCATCAAGCTGTATGGTCGGGCCGACCGCTGGGAAGAGACGGAAGAGGCCATACAGGGATTGCTGGAGGTGGTGCCGGACGAGGGATTCGAAGACGTGGTGCTGGATTTGTGGCAACGACTGGGTCAGGCTCAACGGAAGCTGTTGAAGTTCGATGACGCCGCCCGGAGTTTTGCCCAGGTCCTCAAGCGGAACCCCGACGACGTCGATGCGGTGCGGATGTTGTACCGGTACCACAAGAACCGCGGAGAATGGAAAGACACCCGGGTTTATGCAATCAGAGCGCTCAAGCTCGAGCCCGATTCACCCGAGGCAATCCAGCAATGGATCGAGTTAGGAGACATGTACTCGCAGCGGCTTTTTGAGTTTGCTCAGGCGGAAAAAGCGTACCGAAAGGCCATCCGGCTGGATTACGACGCGCTGGAGCCGAGGTGGAAGTTATGGGAGCTGTTTCGCTCCCAGGGGAACTGGGAAGCCCTGCAAGAAGATGGCGCCGAACTGGTAAACTTCGATCTGTCCGACCAGCAGAGAATCCAGGTGCACCGGGATCTCGGCCGGTCCTTCGTGCAGTCCAAGAATCCTAAAGGTGCGCTGGCCAATTTCGAACGGGTGATTCAGCTCGGGGGAGCCGACCTGGACCTGGTGGAGGAAGTGGCCGAGCTGGCCCGGGGCGAGGAGAGGTGGGCGTTGCACTCCTCGCTGTTCGGCCAGGCGCTGGAAGCCCGGCTCAAGCAGGGTCTCGATCCCAGAGAAGCTCTAAAACGCTACCTTGCGCTGGCGGGGGTTTACCAGGAGCACCTCGGTGACATAGTTAGGGCGGCGGCCTGCATCCGTCGGGCGCTGGAACTTCACCCGCGGGACCGGGAATTGCTCCGCCGGCTGGGAACCCTGTACGCCAGCGACTTTGAGACTTATCGGGAGGCCATCGAGGTGTTCCGCGAGCTGGCCGGGATGGACCCGACCGATCCCGAGCTCTACCGCTACTTGTCTCGCCTGGAGGCGGCCCGCGGGGAGATGGACCGGACGGCCTGCTACTACACCGGGCTGCGCTTCCTGGCGCCGATGGATCAGGAGGCCCGCCGGTATCTTACCTACGTGGGATCCACTTCCCGTCCCACCCGGCCCTTGGACCGGAGCGAATGGGACGAGATGTTTCTGCACCCGGCCGCCGATTGTCTTCTGCAGCGGATTTTTTCGGTGTTGGCACCCTACCTGGAACAATTGTTCCCCGCCGACCTGGAGAAGTTTGGGATCCGCGGCGCCCAGATGGTTACTCAGGACAACTATCCCGAGGTGGCCATGGCCGCCGAGACGGCCCGGTGGTTGGTATCCAGCCGGCCCTTCTCGGTGTTCGTGGTGCCGCAGGATGCCTACCAGGCCTGGCTGGAGAGCGGCGGAACCGCGTCGATCCTCCTCTCCCGGGTGGTGCTGGAGCGCAGCAATCCGGAGGAGCTGGCTTTTTTCATCGCCCGGGAAGTAGTGAAGGTGGCCATGGGGTTCGTGTTGCCCACCAAGCTGAGCGCGACGGACCTGGCGCAGCTTCTGGCGCTTTTGTGCAAGCTGGCCCGCCCCGAGGCGGCGCCTCCGCATGCGCTGCCTCCGAACGCCGCGCAGTACCTGGCGGCCATCCAGCGGGTCACGCCCCAGGATACCATGGAGATGGTGGTCCCGCTCATCCGCAGGTACTCCCTGGAACCGCGCGCGCACGACATCGAGCGCTGGGCGACCGGCGTGGAGTGCACGGCCGACCGGTTGGGCCTTCTGGCTTGCGGGGATTTAAACGCGGCCATGTCGGTGGTGACCCGGTTCTCGGAGGCCGCCGGCGGCCGCGACCTG
>JAUXGL010000002.1 GCA_030622135.1 Deltaproteobacteria bacterium | reverse complement strand
GAGAGCGAGTATCCGATCGTACCGGCCACCTACGTGCCCGTGCTCGAGTCCATCTGCGATGACTTCCGGGCGCGCTTCGGGGAGCCGGCGTTCGGAACCATCCGGTTGGCGGGTGTGGATGAGCGCTTCACCAACGGGTACTCGTCCCCGACCTTGATCATCGTTCCCAACTACATCTTAGACGACGACGGCACCGGGAGCTTTCCCGCCCGGGATTTTTACCTGGCGCACGAGGTTTCGCATCAGTGGTGGGGCAACGACGTGTTCATGGCCTCCATGGCGGATGCGTGGTTGACCGAAGGGATGGCGGACTATTCGGCCATCACCTACCTGAAGAATGCCCGGGGCGACGAGCAGGCGAAGTATTTCTGGCTGGAGGACGCGAAGCTCCTACTTGACTACTACCGGCAGGGGGGGAGAGATCATCCGCTGGTGCCGGAGATCTCCACGCAGATGGAGCCGGTCATCTACTATCTGAAGGGTGCCTGGGTGCTGCGGATGTTGGAGTGGGTAATCGGGGAGGATGCCATGGGGACGACACTGAGAAGCTACCGGGAGGCGCATCCTTTTACGGCCGCGACCACGCAGGACTTCATCGATGTGGCCGAGACAGCCGCCGGTGAGGATCTGGGTTGGTTCTTCGAGCAGTGGCTTTCGGGTACCGGGGTGATGTCGCTGCAGGAGACCCACCGGGAGACGGGTGGCAACCTTGAGGTGACCGTTACCCAAACAACCCCCTGGTTGTCCGACCCCAAGAGTTTTTACCGGATGCCGCTGCCGGTTCGCGTCGAGTCGGGGGAGAAACCCGTCGACCACGTGGTGACGGTTTCGGGAGCCGTGTCCACCCACGTTCTTCAAAAACCCTGAGTATAACGGCGAGATAAGGCATCGAGAGAACCCCCAAAAACAGGTTACCCAGCGCCACGACTGTCGTATAATAAAAGCACCGTTCTGAACGTGCCGGTTAAAGGGAGTCGAGTCTTATGAATGTGCAAGAGGTAATCGAGAAACTACGTGCCGCCACAGCCTTGTCGGAGGAGTTTCCCATTCGCTCCTTGGCCGTGTTCGGTTCCGTGGTACGCGGTGATGCCGGCCCGGAGAGCGACGTAGACATTTTGGTTGAATTTGAACCTGATGCCCACGTCGGTCTTTTTGACTTTGCGCGGCTCAAGCGGCGGCTTTCTGAAATTCTCGGCCGTTCAGTGGATCTTGCAACTCCCGATGCCCTGCATCCGGCCTTGAAAGATCGAATTCTCAAGGAGGCGGTACATGCCGCCTGAAGATAGAAACTGGCGTTTCCGGGTAGAGGATATCCTGGGCGCCATTGAAGCCATCCAAAGCTACACCGAGGGAATGGATTTTGACGAGTTCGTTCGCGATCGGCGCACCGTCGATGCAGTGGTGGGTGTGGCGGGGGACGGAGGTTGATTTTCTATTCGTTCCGGCTCCTTGCGATTTTCGAGCTTGTCCGAGAGGGCCTGAGAGCGTCCATCAAACCAATGCAACCAGATCCTTAAGCGAATGCCATTGTCCTTGGACCGGCCCGGACCTCTATTTTTTCTCTTTCTTCCCCTTGGGCTCGGGATCGGTGGGGCCGTCGCCCGGCGTTTCGGTTTCCCCGGTTTCGATGAGCTTCACGTCGGAGTCTGACAGAAGGGCCAGCTCGGTTGGCGTCAGCTCGCGGTTCTGCCGCCGGGTGGGTTTCTGGAGTGTTTCGGGATCTTCGACCTCAACGGGAAAGGGTGGACCACCCAGCAACCATCGCTGGTTGTCCGCTTGCCTTTCTCCGGCGGGCTTCCCCCGGGGAAGCTGAATGTCGGAGAGATCCTGGGTCTGCCAGTCATCCTGGTTCTTGGGAAGATTGCGGGGTGCCGTGTCTTCTTGCTCGACGGAGCGGAAGACCAGGTCGTCCTCCTCGCCATTGGAAAAAATGTCCGGATCGGTGTCTGCCTCCCGGGGGAGGAAGGGAATCTCGTCGGTTTCTTCGTCGGCAAGCAGACGTACGGGTGCCGTGTCCTCGGCGATCCTCCGACTCTCCAAGGCGTTCGGAGAATCTCCCGGCTTAATCAGGGGCCAGGTATCGGCATCTCCCCGGCAATCCGCCGACTCCGCCGGTTCCCCGATGAGTTCCCGGTAGATGGTCAACAGCAGTTTTTTCTGCGTGGAGAGGTTGAGGGTTGCTTCCAGGTGAAGCCGGGCCTGGTTGCCCAAGCACGTGGCTCGTTCCTGGTCGAGGAGAAGAGTCTTGATCGATTCGGCCAGTCCCTCCGTATCACCGGGGGGATAGAACAGCGCGTGCACACCGTTCTCCAGTAACTCCCCAACCACCGGCTGTTGAGCAACGACCACGGGTTTACCGGCGGCCATGTAAACCAAGAGCTTGTGCGGTGTGGAGGCCGCCTGGTTGTTGTGCTCGTGGTTGCAAAGCGGGGCGACACAAACGCTTGCATGCGCCAGGACGGAAGGAAGCTTTTCGAAAGGCACCGGGTCGACGATCTCCACTTTGCGGGACAAACCCATCATCTGTATCTTTCCCCGGACCTCCCGCAAAAAGGGTTCCCGCTTGGGAACGACCAGCAGCAATCGCGCGGGGAGCTGATGCGGCAGCTCCGCCATGGCTGCCAGGAGGGATTGCACTCCCTGCCAGGGCAGCAGGCTTCCCAGGTAGAGAATGGTTCCTAACGAACCCTTCTTGGTCGCCGCTTCCTCGAACAAGTGCAGGTCGACGGCCGGACGCAGGACTTGCAACCGCTTCTCCGCCACGCCGCGTTTTCTGAGATGGTCGGCGATGAGCCGGGAGCCGGCCAGCACGCGGTCGGCTGTCTTGAAGCAATGTTTCTCCTGTTGCATGAGGGGATACGACTGCTCCACCGCCTTTTCTTCGGACGGATGAACCGCTCTGAAGTCCACGGAAGCGAGCCCGTGCACTTCGTATACGAGCTTGAAGCCGGTGGCTGCCTTGCGGGAAGCCAGAGTCATTCCTTCCCAGAGGGAAGTGAAATGGCACAGGCGGTATTCTTCGCTGTCCAGCTGGCGGTTGAGGGCGCGCTGAAACGCCTTTACTTTGGACAGGAATGGTCCGCTTCCCACCGGCACCCGCAGCAGCCGGGCTCCGTGGAACCGTTCGATGTGGGAGAGGTCTTCCGACTTGAGAGAAAGGACATCCACATCGTAGTGGCGAGCCAGCTCTTTTATCTCCTCTTCCACCCAGCAGGAAAGTCCGGCCGGAGAGGGGATCTCCAGGAAAGAAGCGTAGAGGATCTTGCTTTTGCTCTTGGCCGGCATGATTCGTACTCTTTATATACTACCAGGTTCGAGTGTGTACAAACATGGACGTTCGCAGGCTCCCCCCGCCTAAAAAAGCCCCATCTGTTCGGAAGGTTGCAACGGAGAGGCGTCGAATCCCGCCGCGGTGAGCTCGGCGGCCAGGGGGGCCGCCGTGGGTCCGGTGAGGCGTATCCTCTTCGCACCCGATTCGCGGGCGTAGCGCAGCAAGGCCGGATGATCCGCATGCCCGGAGATGATGAAGGCTGCATCCGCCCAGTCGTTGGTTTCATCCAGGGCCCGGCCCGTGGCCACGCAGGTGCGTGCGCGTTTCAGCTTGGCAATGGTTTTCGATTGGCGCAGGTGAGGCGGGAAAATGATCACTTCTGCTTTTTTGGGTGAAAGCCTAAAGCACCGGATGTTGGCCAAAGGCATCCCCAGCGCGCGGTACGACCGGCAGACCTGGTAGATGGATTTGTGCACGCGGACGCGCAGGTCATGGGCCAGGAAGATACTGGCCAGCTCCTGCGCCTTTCCCCGCGCGGAAGCGAAGACAACCGGTTGATCTCCGTCCTGGATGGTGCGCTTGGCCCAACTCACCATTTTCGCTTCCGTCTCCTCGCGATCCGGGAAGACCTGGTGGGGCCGGCCGTAGGTTGAGCGCATGACCAACACATCGCATTCCAGCACGGTGGCCGTCCGGGCCGTCCGGGTGGGCCCCAGCTGGAAATCGCCGGTATAGACCAGGGTACCGCCATCGCGGGTGATGCGGATCTGGGCCGAGCCCAGCATGTGGCCGGCCGGGTGCAGTTCCAGGTCCAGCTTGCCGAGCGAGAAGCGGCGATGAAACGGTGTGGTGAGATACTCTCCCCGACCGATCCGGCGGTGAATCAGGGCGGCGGTGGCTCCGGTGGCCAGGATTTTCCGGTGGTGCCCCGCCGGATCGATGTGGGCGTGGGATACGAAGCACAAGTCGGTCTGCCGGGGTGCATCCAGCCACAGGATGCTGTCGAGCAAGTGAATGCCCTGGTTGTACTCGACGTCGATGCGGATGGACCCGGACATGGCCACAAGTTTGTAGTCTTGAGGGGGATACATGTCAATCCAGGATTTCCCAGCGATAATTCTTGTCAACCCCATTTTCCCGCGTAAAGCGTGAACCTTCCGAGAGGACCAAGCGTTAATTCGCTCACCGCTTCAGTGGCGCCGGGCAACGCTAGTTCCTATTGGCAGTCAGTAGCCTCTTTTGAATAATGCGGGCACCGATGGGAAAATGGGGTCAATGCTTGCGGTTGAACCGCCCCTGGTGTAGAAATTTCCAATATGCATGCGCGTGGCTCCGGTTGGCGGGGGGTAGATGGAGGGCCTGGTGAAACCAATAAATTCGTCCAAGCGTTTAGCGGCGTTGTTTTGTGGATGGATGCTCTTGCCGGGGATTTGCTGGGCCCAGGATGCCGCAACAGTCACAAAAGACACCGCCGGGGAGGAGCCGACGCGCGTCGAGTTGGAGGACCGCTTCAAGCCCCGCTACATCCTCGAGTCCATTGAGGTCCGGGGCAACCGCAAGACCCACGGGGAACTGATCCTGTCCTATGTGCAGCTCAAACCGGGGGAGTCTCTGGACGAGGAGAAAGTAGAGATCAGCCGCATCCGCCTGCTGGCCCTGGGTTACTTCAGGGACGTGCGCATGAGCCTGGAGAAGGGTTCCGAACGCGGCCGGGTGAAGCTGGTGGTGGAAGTGGACGAGCGCAACACCATTATCATTGACGATCTCTTTGCCGGTTTTTCTGAAACCAACCCGTTTTGGAGTGGAATCGGAGTGTCCGATATCAACTTCCTCGGACGGGGCCTGGTCCTGTCCGGGGCCTTGGTGACCTCCGAGTATCAGCAAGCTTACCGGCTGGGGGCGTTCTGGCCCTCGGTCTTCAATACCAACCTGCAGGCCGGAGTCGAGGCACTGGTTTCCCTGGGAGAAGAAAGAGCACTGGCGAACCGGGTGCGGGATTGTGACCGGGACCAGAATCTCGAGTACCTGCGCGCCGGGGGGGTTCTCAGCCTGGGCATGCGGGTGGATCGGATCCATCGGATCAAATTCGAGCTGCACGGGGAACACATCGAAGACACTTCAAAGCGAGGCAACTGGTGCGCGACGGATCCGCATCCCTTCGCTGGATATCTTCGGGCCGGCCAGAGCACCTTCTGGTCCCTGACCTTTCGCTTCGAACGCGACACCCGAGATGATTTCTTCCTGGCCACCCGGGGGATGCATCTGGTCATCAGCATCGAGCTGGCCAGCAAGATCTTTTTCGGAAGCGACTACGAGTTTTCCAAGTACATGGTCAAGTACGAACATTCATTCCCGGCCTTCTCGAATCACGCCTTCCGGGTTTCCGTGGTGGGTGGCCTGATCCAGGATGTGGGCACGCCGGGCAGCCCGTTTTTCAGCCGGTTTTTTGTCGGTGACTACGCGTTCTTTCAGATGGAAAAGGACTCGCTGCCCCGCAATCTGGAGCTGAACTTCTCCGAAGTGGTGGACTACGGAGACCTGATGGCTTCGGTCACCGCGGAGTATGACATTCCGCTCTGGTCGCGAGGGAAGTTCTTCTACCGGGGGTACGTATACGCCGCGGCTAATTTCTCCTATGTGACCAAGGCCGAGTTCCTCGAAAGCGACGATGAAGAGTGGAGCGGGAAAACCAAGAAACCGGTATCCATAGATATCGGCATGAAATTGGATACGCCCATCGGGCTGTTTGTCTTCTCGCTCGGTTACGTGTTCGACCTCGTTTTCTGATGAGTGGCATGCGCTTCAATACGATGTTGTTCTCTGGCCTGGCGGTTCTTTGCCTGACGGCGCCGGCGTTCGCGCAAGTGAAGGTGGAAAAATCGTACAAGCGGGACATGGGCCTGGCCTGGCGAGAGGGGCGACTGGAATTGTCCATGGACTTTCCGGAGGCGTTTACCCAGCGTTTGCGCAAGCGCCTGTACAACGGATTCACCAGCCGGATCCTGATCGAGGCATTGCTAAAAGAGCAAAAAAAGAAAACCCCGGTGGCTCAAGCCATTGTGCAGTATACCATCCTCTACGACATCTGGGAGGAAGAGTTCAACATTCGTCATGAAACCCCGGAGGGCCGCCGCGACCTGCAGGTGTCTTCGCTGGCCGAGTTGATCGGGACATGCGCCAAGCTCGAGCGGCTGCCCTTGCAGTGCATGGTGGAGCTGCCGCCGGGAACGAAATACCAGCTGCGGGTTCGCATCGTGGTGAACCCCTTGTCGGCGGAGCTGAGGAAAAAGGTGCGGGAATACCTCTCCAATCCGAACGGCAGCTCGCACATCGGCTCTCCGCGTTCGTTCTTCGGTTCGTTTTCGAAGATATTCGTCGACGAGAAGGCGTTCCAGGCCGATGCGGTTTATACTTACCGTTCGCCGAAAAAGATTCTGCCGGCCAAATCGGGACCGGAATAGGTCATGCTCCGCATCCGCAAATTCGAGTGGAAGATCATTCTGGCCCTGCTGATGACCGCGGCGGCACCTCTGGTAATCACCGTGTTTCTGGTCGAACGCCTGGTGGAAGAAAGCATGGCCGTGGGCGTCAACGAGAGGGTCCTGTCCGGCCTCGAGGCCGGGGTGGATCTATACAAGGAAGCCATCGAGTCGCGGATCAAGATAGTGCGGCTGCAAGGGCAAGCGCTGGCGCAGGATGCAACCTTCCAGGAGGCGGTCGAGAAGGGGGAGTTGGAAAAAGCCCGGCAACGGATCGAGAGCCTGGTCACCGGCAATTCGTCGGTAGGCCGAGTTCGCGTGTTGGCCGGGGACGGTGTCGTCCTCGAAGAAAAGAGTCCTCGCGAATTTCCCGGCAACCGGTACAAATCCAAGACGGAAGAATGGGATCTGCCCGACGGGCACCGCCTGGAGGTCACCTTCGTCATCGGCAAGAGCTTCCTGGCCGCGTCGGATCAGCTGCGCGAGTTGGTGCTGACCCTGGATAACGTCCGGGAGAACTTCCAGCCCTGGACGATCGGATACTACCGCTTGTTCCTCTTCATCTACGTCTGGATCCTGGTGGCCGCGGTGGTCATGGGGCTGTTACTGTCCCGGAGCGTGACCCGCCGGGTGGCCGATCTGTTCCGGGCCACCCGGCAAGCCGCCAAGGGAGACCTGAACGCCCGGGTGCCGGTGAGGAGCCGAGACGAGATCGGCTCCCTGTCGGAGTCGTTCAACCGAATGATGGATGAGATTCAGAGAGGGCGCGATCGTATCGTGTATCTGGAAAAGATCTCCTCGTGGCAGGAAATTGCCCGCAGGCTGGCCCACGAGATCAAGAACCCCTTAACGCCCATCCAACTGGCGGTTCAGGAGCTTCATCGTTCGTACCGGGGAGAAGATCCGCAGTTCTTGAGCAAGCTCAACGACTCGGTGGAGATCGTAGTGGAGGAGGTGGGTACCTTGCGGAGGATGGTGGAGACCTTCTCCGAGTTTGCCAAGATGCCCGAGGTCCAGGCGGTCCCGGTCGAGTTGAATGCCTTTGTCGCCGAGTTCGTAAAACACAGCCCGCACATATCGAGCCGGGTGGAGTTCAAGCCCGGACCGCACCTGGTGGGAGTGCGGCTGGACAAGGACATGATGCGGCGCGTGCTGACCAACCTGGTTACCAATGGTCTCGAGGCCGGCGAGCCGGACGGTGTTGTACGCCTGGAGGTGGAGCGCGGCGACGGGTGGGGAACGCTCCGGGTGATCGACCACGGAGCGGGCTTGTCCCGGGAGAATCGGGATCGAATCTTCCAGCCCTACTTCACCACCAAGCGGGACGGGACCGGGCTGGGCCTTGCAATTGTAAAGAAGATTGTCTTGCAGCACGGAGGCGAGATTTCCATGGAGGACGGGGAAGCTTCGGGTACAATTTTCACGGTTCGCTTGCGTACGGACGACGCATCCTCGTATCCATATTGATTGGAGGGAGACGATGACGGTGGATTCTTTCTATCATCCCAAGGTGTTGATTGTCGATGACGAGAAGAACATACGCCGCGCCTTGAGGATGGTTCTATCCGGCAAGGACTACACGGTGAGTGACTGCGCCTCGGCGGAGGAAGCCGTTCGGCTCATGCAGGCGGAGCCTGTCGACGTAGTGCTGCTGGACATCAAGTTGCCGGGCATGGACGGTATCGAGTTGCTTTCCCGGATCCGGAAGGACTGGCCCATGACCGAAGTCATCATGATCTCGGGTCACGGCACCATCCAGGACGCCGTCGGTGCGACCCGGTTGGGAGCGTACGATTTCTTGGAGAAACCCCTGGACGCGGATCGCGTGGATCTGGCCGTTTCGAACTGCATCGAAAAGCTCAGCCTCTTTCGTCAAGTGAAGGACTTGAGGAACCGCATTGACGAGCAGTACGAAATGGTGGGGGGCAGCCCGGCCATGCAGCAGCTTCTCGACGAGATCCGCAAGGTGGCGCCGACCTCCGGACGGGTGCTCATTACCGGCGAGAGCGGGACCGGCAAGGAACTGGTGGCCCGGGCCGTCCACCGGTTGTCCAAGCGGGCGGAAGAACCATTTATCAAGGTCAACTGTGCGGCCATTCCCTCGGAACTCATCGAAAGCGAGTTGTTCGGATATGAAAAGGGTGCCTTCACCGGGGCGATCGGGAAGAAGAAAGGCCAGTTCGAGCTGGCCAACAACGGCACGTTGTTCCTTGACGAGGTAGGCGACATGAGTTTGACCGCTCAGGCCAAGGTGCTGCGGGTCCTACAGACCGGTGAGCTCAGCCATGTGGGCGGCGAGCGCACCTTCAAGGTGGACGTGCGGGTGATCGCCGCCACCAACAAGGAGTTGAAGACAGCCGTGGCCGAAGGCGGCTTCCGGGACGACCTGTACTATCGCCTGAACGTCATTCCCATCCACTGCGTTCCCCTGCGGGATCGGCTGGAGGATATTCCCGCCCTGGTGGCCACGTTCGTGGCCGAGTTTTGCCAGGAGAACAACTTCAAGACGAAGGAAGTGCAACCCGAGATTCTTCAAATCCTGAGGCGTTACAACTGGCCCGGGAACGTGCGCGAGTTGAAAAATGTTACCGAGCGCATGGTCATCATGAGCGGGGATACAATTTCCGAGGGAGATGTTCCCGAGTCCGTTTGCGGAGACGCGGGAGCGGTGGACCCGCGCCGCTTCGACAGCATGTGCCTCAAGGACGTGCGCGACGAGGTCGAGCGGGAGTATATTCGCTCGAAGCTGGCCGAATACGGCTGGAACATCACCCGCACAGCCCAGGCCCTGGGCATTGAGCGCACCAACCTGCACAAGAAAATCAAGCAACTGGGCATCCGGCGCGAGAGCTGACGCCACTCTGGCTGTCAAGTTCTTTCTTCTTTCTTGCCAAGTTGCTAGATCTTCTCCTATAATTGGTTGCGCTGCGTTTCGCAGGGCAGGTTTCCCTTTGTGCCCGGGAGGACACGGTGAGCAAGACCATCCTGGTTATCGAGGATGACAAGAGCATACAAAGGCTGTTGACGGAAGTCCTGGAGGATGATGGGTTCAACGTCATAACCGAGCGGGATGGCGAGTGGGCCCTGAAGACCTTTGAGACCAAGGATGTTGACTTCATCGTCCTCGATATCCTGATTCCGGTGATGAACGGCTTTCAGGTGGCGGAAAAGATTCGGAAAACCGTCAAGGGAAGAGAGATTCCCATCCTGATGATTTCGGGGATTTACCGCGGGGTGAACCATCGTCTGGATGCCATGCGCAAGTACGGCGTGGTGGAGTACCTGGACAAGCCCCTGCAGATGGAGAAGGTTCTAGACGTTCTCCGCGAGACGTTCGGCTCCGAGTATCCTTCGGCGGTGGCCGCTCAGGCCGAGCGCGAGGCGATCGATCGCAAGGCCCCCGAACCGTACGCTAGCCCGGAAAGCAAGGAAGAGCAGGAGGAGGTCGAGGAGCACGCCAAGGATTTCAAGAGCGTGGCCCGTCGCGGACGGCTGGAAGAAACCTCCTTCCCCGAGCTTCTGGCCGAGATCTACCGCAACCGGGAAAACGGTGCGCTGTTGTTGAAACGCGACCGCCTGAAGAAAATCGTCTACTTCAAGGGCGGCTATCCCGCATTCATCAAGTCCAATTTGCTCAACGAGTGCCTGGGTAAAGTGATGGTGCGGGAGAAAATGATCACCGACGACGAGTGCGAGGAATCGTTGCGCAAGATGAAGGAATCCGGGCGCCAGCAAGGCACCGTGCTCATCGAGATGGGTTGTATCTCTCCACATAACCTGCAGTATGCTCTGGAGTTGCAGCTCGGGGTCAAAATCTTCGATTTGTTTGGCTGGGAGGAGGGGGGTTACCAGTTCAACCCGAAAAGCGTGGTGCCGCCGACGACGGTTTCTCTCGACGACACAACCGCCGCCATCATCTACGAAGGAGTGAAGAAGCAGTACAAGCTCGAGCGCCTGAAGAAGCTGATGGACGACTTCCTGGATCTATATGTGGTTCCCCATCCGGATCCGCTGTTCCGCTTCCAGGATATGGATCTCGATGAAGACGAGGATAATTTCGTATCCCGGCTCCGGGGAGACCTCACCCTGCGGGAGATCCTCGACCTGGGGCTCAACCAGGAGCGGGCCTACCAGATCGTTTACGCCATCAAGTGCGCCGGTATGGTCACCATAGAAGAGGAGGCTTCCGGGGAGACGGAAGCGCTGGATGGGGAGGCTGTGACCGATCGCCTGAATGCGGCGGTCGAGCAGGAAGACTGGGTGGAAGCGGCGCCCCCGCCCATTCCCTCCCTTTCTTCCAAGCCCCCCCCGGTGCGCGAGCGCGTGAGGGGACGTCTCACCGAGCACGGCGGGGTCCCGTCGCCCCAGCTCATCGAGGGGGATCAGAGCGACGAGGACCTGTCTCCCGAGGAGCACTCTCTTCGTGAGCAGTTGGCCCAGCAGGCCGTGGAGGTAAAGAAACAAGACTACTTCGAGGTTCTGGGCGTTTCCAAGAACGCGTCCCATGCCGAGATCAAGAAGGCCTACTTCTCCCTGGCCAAGCAGTATCACCCCGATCGCCTGTACGCCAGCGCATCGGCGGAGATCCGGACCCTGGCCGACGAGATATTCAACATCATCTCAACCGCCCACGATATTCTCTCGGACGATGCGTGCCGGGAACAGTACGTGGAGGAATTGTCCTCCGGGACCAAGCGGGATGTCTCCAGCGAGGTTTCCAACATCCTGTCGGCCGAGGGGTGCTTCCAGAAGGGCGAGATCGCACTGCGGAAACGGGACTACGGCAAGGCCAAGGACCTGCTTGAGGAGGCCTGCAAGCTCTGCCCCGAAGAAGGGGAGTTCCACGCATTTCTGGGATGGGCCGTCTTTCAGAGCGATCCCAAGAGCGAGGAGGCGGTCCGGACCGCCCGGGATCAGCTCAACCAGGCGATTTCACTCAACCCCAGGGTGGACAAGGCCTATTTGTTTCTCGGCTACATCTATAAAGCCATGAACTACAAGGAGATGGCCGAGTCCGAGTTCGAAAAGGCCATTCAAGTCAACCCCGACTGTACCGAGGCCTTGCGGGAGCTGAGATTGATCAGCATGCGCCGCAAAGGGAAGAAGAAGGGCGGAGGTTTCCTGCGGCGGGGGAAGTGAAGCTCCCCGTGGCAAGCCACGGGGCATCTTAGGAAAACATGCGAAACTCGCCGCAGCCAAGAACCCGACTTCGCCAAGGCTACGTCGGGTCGCCTCGCCATTCCTCCCCGCGGCAAGCCACGGGGCATCCCGGCGAAGGCGAGTGAGGCAAGGAGAGCATAGATGGCCCCGGTTCCTTTCGGTAAGTACGTATTGCATGAACGATTGGCCTCCACTCCGGTGGTGGACATCTACCGGGCGACAACCCGCCAGGCCGACGGCGGCGAATTGCCGATCGTGGTCAAGCGCTTGTGCCCCAAGGCCTCGCAGGATGCGGATTTCTTGACCGGCTTCGTGGACGAAGCCCGGATCGCTGCTTTACTCAATCATCCAAACATCGCCAAGACCTACGAGTGGGGGAAACACCAAGACAGTCTTTTCTTTGCCCTGGAGTACATCCAGGGCACCAACCTGGCTTCTCTGATGCAGTCCGTGGCCGAACAGAACCTCCGGTTTCCCCCAACCATCGGTTTGCACGTGGTGAGTGAAGTGTTGGCCGGGCTCGCCTATGCGCACGGGCTCAAGGATCCTTACGGCAATCCCCTGGGCCTGGTTCACCGAGACGTGAGTCCGCCCAACGTCGTGATTTCTGAATCGGGAGAAGTGAAACTGGTCGATTTCGGTCTGGCCAAGCTCGCCGACCGGTTGCAGAACACCTTGCCGGGCGCGTTCTTGGGAAAGTTTACCTACATGTCGCCGGAACAAATCCGCCGCAAGGAAGTCGATGTCCGGGCGGATATTTACTCCTGCGGCGTGATGCTCTACGAGCTACTGACCGGCATTAAGCTCCGGTCCAAAGGCGAAGAATCCGACATCCGCTTCGTCCTGGAAGCCGCCCGATCCCGGCCCCCTGCCTCGGTGCACAAGGATATCCCCGCGGAGCTGGATCAACTGGTTGCCCGAGCCATGGAGGAGGATCCGAGCGGCCGGCCCGCCACCGCCGTGGACATGCTGGGCGAACTCGGCCAGTTTCTGGACCGCTGGGACCGGAAAGTGGACGCGGCCAGTCTCGCGGCCTACCTGGTGGAGACGTTTTCCGGCCAGGCCGGGCAGCCGGACGAGGCGCCCGGTGAACCGCCGGGACAATACAAACCATCGCAGACGCGGAAACCGCAGAAACCCAAGAAGGCGGGATTCGCGTTCGGCGAGGCCACCAGCCAGTGGATGACCCAGGGCGACAACATGAAAGAGCTGGTCAAGATACATCCGGCGCCCGGGGACGACCAGGCGCTCCCGGCGCCGGAACCCGCGCAAGCGCCAGCACCGGAACTCGCCCCTTTGGAGCCGGTTTTCCCCGCACCACGGGTACCGACACAGCAATCCGCGCCGGAGCAACCGGTGGAGGCCGAGTCCAAGCCTCCGCCCAGGCGTAAGTTTTCCGCCGGCAGCACGGTGATGGCGGTTCTGGAAGGCGGCCTGGGAAAAAGACGCCAGATAAAGACCCTGCTGTTCCTTCTCGGCGGAGCGGCGCTGGTGGTGCTGGTGGTGGTGTTCATCATCATCAGCCTGGGTGCCAAAGACGAGACCGGTAAGGAGATTGTGGAGCAGCCTCCGCCCACCCAGGTGGAGGCCTTTACCGGCGCGGTGCAGTTCAAAACCGAGCCCGACGGGGCGCTGGTTTTCGTGGACGGGGATTTGGTCAAGCCGGAGGGCCAGCCTCCCCGGATCATGGGGCTGCGCGCGGGCATGCACCGGATCAAGCTGGCGTATCCCGGGTACCTTCCCTGGGAGGGAGATTTAACCTTTGAAGTGGACCGGCCCAGGGTGATCGAGCAGAAGCTCGAAGAGCGAATCGGCAGCGTAGTGATCACCTCCCGGCCATCGAAGGCCAAGATCTACCTAAACGGCGAGCTGGTGGGTCAGACTCCCAAGACCATCGAAAAGCTGCCGGCCGCCAAGTCTCACAAGGTGGTGCTCAAGGCCCGCGGGCGCCGCTGGGAACCGCTGCGCTTTTCGATCGAGCCTCCCGACTGGCCCGAGACGATCGACGAAGGTCTCAAGATCGAGAAGAAGCTGAAGAAGCGGATGCGCAGACGGCGTCGCCGGTGACACCGAGATAAGCACGTGAACCCGCCAGTTGCATAAACGTGAGTCACTCGGTGGCTACAAGGCACGTCGCCCAATAAGCCATTGTACTTACGGCGTTATTCTACGGTTACGCTTTTGGCCAGGTTTCTGGGCTGATCGACGTCGGTGCCGTTGAAGTTGGCGATGTGGTAGGCCAGGAGTTGGAGGGGCAGGATGGTGAGCAGGGGCTCTACGGTATCCAGGGTCGCGGGAACCGGGAGAAGGTGGGGGCTGTAAGTTTCGATCTTCTTGTCACGCTGGTTGCAGATGGCAATGACCTGGCCGTCGCGGGCACGAACTTCTGAAAGGTTGGACAGCACTTTTTCATAGGTGGAGTTTTTGGTGGCCACGGCCACCACGGCCACGTCCTTTTCGATCAGGGCGATGGGGCCGTGCTTCATCTCGCCGGCGGGATAGCCCTCGGCGTGGATGTAGCTTATCTCCTTGAGCTTCAATGCGCCCTCCAGGGCGATGGGGTAGTTGATTCCCCGGGCGATGAACAAGAAGGCCTTGGTGGTGTGGAAGGCCCGGGCGATTTCCTGAATGTGCGGCTCGTTTTTCAAGATGCGTTCGATGTGCTCGGGGGCGGCGGCCAGGGCAGCCAGCTGTTTGCGGGCTTCCTTCTCGGACAAAGTTTTCCGGGCCCGGCCCAGGCGGACGGCTAGGAGGAACAGGGCGGCCATCTGGGTGACGAAGGCCTTGGTGGAGGCCACGCCGATTTCGGGGCCGGCGTGGGTGTAGAGCACGTGGTCCGAGGTCCGGGGAATGCCGGAGTCCATGACGTTGCAGATGCAGAGGACTCGCGCCCCCAGCTTGCGGGCCTCGCGCACGGCCGCCAGGGTGTCGGCGGTCTCGCCGGACTGGGAGATGGCCACCACCAGGTCGCGATCGGACAGGATGGGGCCGCGGTAGCGGAACTCCGAGGCCAGATCCACCTCCACCGGGATCCGGGCGAAGCGCTCGATGAGGAATTTGCCCACCAGCCCCGCGTGCCAGCTGGTTCCGCAGGCCACGATCACGATCCGGGAGAGGTTCTTCAGATCTCGCACCCGCAGCTTCACCGAGTCCAGGTGCACGTCGGCCGAATCCCGAAGCACCCGGCCGGTCAGGGTGTCGGCCAGCGCCCGGGGCTGCTCGTGGATCTCCTTGTGCATGAAATGCTTGTGCCCGCCCTTCTCGGCCATCAGGGGAGACCAGCCGATGTGGCGGGACCTGCGGCGCACGGGCTTGCCGTCCGGCGTCTGAATCTTCACTCGCCCAGCCTGCACCAGGGCCAGCTCGCCGTCCTCGATGAAGACGAACTTGCGCGTGTGCTCCAGGATGGCGGGGACGTCCGAGGCCACCAGGTTCTCGTTTTGGCAGAGCCCGACGACCAGTGGCGAGGCGTTCTTGGTCGCGACGATCCGGTCGGGCTGATCGGCGCACAGAACCGCCAGCGCGTAGGTCCCCCTTACGTATCGCAACGCGCGCCGTACGGCCTCTTCGAGGGGCTTGCGGCCCAGCTCTTCATCGATCAGGTGGGCGAAGACCTCGGTGTCGGTCTGGGAGGTGAAGCGGCGACCTTTTTTCTCCAACCGTTGCCGCAGCTCGCTGTGGTTCTCCAGAATCCCGTTGTGCACCACCACCACCCGGCCGGCCCGGTGGGGATGGGCGTTTTCCTCGCTGGGCCGACCATGGGTGGCCCAGCGGGTGTGCCCGATGCCCAGCGTCCCGCTCAACGGTTTGCGTTCGAGCAGGCGGGACAATACTCGCAGTTTACCCGGTGCCCGCCGGATGCCGATTTCCTTCCCGTCGTGGATGGCCAGTCCCGCCGAGTCGTACCCGCGATACTCCAACCGGGCCAGGCCTTCCATCAACAGCGGAGCGGCATCCCGGGAACCCACATATCCAACGATTCCGCACATGACTGTCTCTTAGCACAAACCTGGCAATCGGGTACAGACATGAACGAACATTGTTGGCATGGCGGTTGCTTGGGGTATGATGGGGATCATGGAGTCCAGTTGGATTTCAGTGTTGCCGCCGGTTTTGGCTATCGGCCTGGCTGTTGCCTTTCGCCAGGTGATCGTGGCTCTGCTGGCCGGCGTTTGGCTGGGGGCCTTCTTCTTGGCCGGCTACAATCCGGTCATCGGCCTGCTTCGGGCGGTGGATACCTACGCCCTCGGAGCCCTGGCCGACCGGGATCACGCCAGCGTGGTCATCTTTACCCTGATGCTCGGCGGGATGGTTGGGGTGGTGGCCCGGTCGGGCGGGGGGGCTGGACTGGCCGACGGGGTGACCCGGTTTGCCACCTCCAGCCGCCGGGGGCAAACCAGTACCTGGCTGTTGGGACTGGCTATCTTCTTCGACGATTTCGCCAACACGCTGCTGGTGGGGCCCACCATGCGGCCCATCACCGACCGGCTGAGAGTCTCCAGGGAGAAGCTGGCCTTCATCGTGGACGCCACCGCCGCGCCGGTGGCCAGCATCGCCGTCATCTCGTCCTGGATCGGAATGGAGATCGGCCTGATCGCCGATCAGTACCGGACCCTGGGGATCGAGGGGGATGCCTACATCGTCTTCATCCGGACGATCCCCTACCGCTTCTACCCCATCCTCATGCTCGTGTTCGGTTTCCTCATCGCCACGACCCGCCGCGACTTCGGTCCCATGCTCAAGGCCGAGCGACGCGCTCTTCTTTTTGGGAAGCTCATCGCCGACGGGGCCAAGCCCGCCGCCAGCTTCGAGGATGCCTGCCTGGCCCCGATCGAAGGCAAGCCGCGCCGCTGGATCAACGCGGCGGTTCCCATCCTGACGACGATCGTCGTCATCGTGCTGGGCATGTATCTGTACGGCCGGGCGGCCTGCCAATCGAGCGGGCTGGAGCCCTCCTTGAAAAACGTCTTTGCCCAGGCGGACTCCTACAAGGCCTTGTTGTGGGCCGGGCTGATCGGCGGCATGACGGCTATCTTTATGTCGATGGCGCAGCGGATCTGCACCCTGCGCGAGGCCATGCAGGCCTGGCTCCAGGGGGTAAAATCCATGGTGCTGGCCATGGTCATCCTGGTGCTGGCCTGGTCACTGGGGGCGGTCTGCAAGGATCTGAAGACGGCCGACTTCATTATCCAGGCCATCGGCGGCTGGCTGAGCCCGGCCCTGCTGCCGGCCCTGGTTTTCGTCATCTCCGCGCTGGTCAGCTTCGCCACCGGGAGCTCCTGGGGAACCATGGGGATCCTGTTTCCCCTGGTGGTTCCGCTGGCCCACAAGATGGCCCCGGGACAAGAAGCGGTTATGCTGGGTACCATCTCCTCCATCCTGGCCGGGTCGGTCTGGGGCGACCATTGCTCGCCCATTTCCGACACCACCATAATGTCCTCGATGGCCTCCTCTTGCGATCACATCGATCACGTGCGCACCCAGATCCCCTACGCCCTGGTGGTCGGCGGCACCTGCCTGCTCTTCGGCGACCTGGCCTGCGGCCTGGGCCTTTACAACGCCTGGGTGGGATTGCTAATCGGCGCCGGACTGCTGACCGGCACGGTCTTTCTCCTGGGCAAGCGCGCGGACGCTTGAGCGTCCGGCAAGACGGCCAGACCGGACGCAGGCGAGATGGGTCGTAAGAAACCACTTGCCGCATGCGGGCAAGTTGACAAATCAGATAGATGCTCATAGGCTACAGGCATGAAAACTCTACATATTAATAAATATTTACACCTTGGTATTGTTCTCATCATAACTTTTTTTGGGTTGTGTCTTTTTGCGGCTGAAATTGATGAAGAAATCAAGCGACTGGAGAGCAAGCTCCCAACGGTTCACGGCACAGAAAAGGTTCAAGTCTTAAATGACCTTTCAATGGCTAATCTTGGAACATCGTTTGAAAACGCCATAAAACATGCCGGCGCGGCTTTGAAATTAGCGCAGAAACTAAAAGACATTGAAGGCGAAGCCACGGCTCTAAGATATATCGGAATAGGCTATTATTACAAATGTGATTATGACAAGGCTTTGGGACATGTTATTGAATCATTGAGAATATTTGAAGAAATTGATAATAAGAATGGGATTAGCAGAACTTTGAACAATATTGGACTTATTTACTGGAGATTGAGAAATCACGACAAAGCTATAGAATACTTTACAAGATCTATCAAAATTGCAAGAGAAATCGAAGACAAAAAAGGACTGGCGACTTATTTGAACAATATTGGACTTGTTTACATGGAACAGGAAAAACACAATAAAGCCTTGAAATATTACAATAAATCATTGAAAATAAAAGAAGAGATCGGGTATAAAAAAGGTATATCTGAAACTTTGACCAATATTGGGATTGCCAACTCCCATTTAGGCAATCCGGTTATGACTCTGGAGTATTTCCTGAGAGCATTGAAAATAACAGAAGAAATCGGGGAAAAACTCGATGTTGCCACCTCAATGACCAATATCGGATCCGTCTATAGAGAACTAAAGATGCATGATAAAGCAATTTCATACCTGGAACGGGGTTTGAAATTGGCTAAAGAAATCGAAGCAAAAGACATAACTCAAGAAATCTACAATAACTTCTCCGAGATTCATTCGGAATTGGGTAACAATAAAAAGGCACTTGAATTTTACAAACAGCATTCAGAAGTAAAGGATAGTATTTTTACCGAACGAAGCAGTAAAAAGATTGCAGAGATGCAAGCAAAATACGAATCCGACAAGAAAGAAAAAGAGATTGAACTGCTGAAAAAGGACAACATAATTGAACAATCAAGAAGAAGGATGTTGATTATCTTTCTTTTCGTTACTCTGTCTATTGTAATTTTCCTGTTCTATCTGTATCGTGTGAAAATTGGCATGAATAAAAAACTGGACCTACTCTCGAGGACCGACCCGCTTACAAAATTGTCAAACCGTCGGGATATGTTAGAGAGTATTGAGCAGGAAAAGATACGCTTCGAAAGGAATAAGAGACCTTTTGTCTTTATATTATGTGATATAGACAAATTCAAGAATTTCAATGATGAATACGGACACAAAACCGGCGATTTTGTACTTGTTTCTATCGCTAAATTGATGCTTGAAACGATGAGGAAGCAGGATCTAGTCTGCCGCTGGGGGGGTGAGGAGTTTCTTTTTCTACTTCCAGAGACTGAGCTTGACGGTGGAGGAATATTGGCTGAAAAAATGAGACGTGAAATAGCAGATAAAACATTTCACCATGAAAAGCTCGAATTAGCAGTCAATATGACCTTTGGTGTCAGTGCATACGATGAAGCCATTGGTGTCGATGAATGTATCAAACAAGCAGATGACGCTCTCTATGAAGGCAAGGAAAACGGTAGGAATCAGGTGGTTCTGGCAAAGCCACCAACCCACCTCGGCCAATAATACTCCCACTTCACGATGAAGGCTTATGTGCTAAAACACCCGAATGGTTGCGCTGCGCTGGACGCAGGCGCAAAAGGAGCACAGCATCGAAGCCTTGACCCACTGAGCTGTAGTCGTCAGCGCTTGCGGCGGAGGACTTTCTTCTTTTTCCGCTTGTTGGGGGGCTTGGCCGGAGCGACCGTGGTGGTGGACTTTTCCGCCCGGGAGATGGCGTCGGCGGTTTCCGCGACGGCTTCGATCCCGAAGACCCGGGCCAGAAAGCCGGTCTTGTGGCGGGGGGCTTCGCGAACGTCGGAGGACGCGCCGGCGCGGAGCAGGATAGCGTCCTGGCCGAAGACGGCGTGGCGGGGATCGATGCTCACCAGGCGACCTTCCGACAGGCCGATCTCCACCACCAACCACTCTTCGTCGATCTCCACGTCCACCAGCGACCCGAGGATCTTGCCATCCTTGGCGGTCACCTGCATGCCCATCAGGTTCTTGAGGCTCCGGCCCACGGGGCTCTTGGCCTTGCAAGCTCCCGCGCGAGGAACGAAGATCACGTTCTCGCCCACCTTCTCGATGTCGCGGATGTCGATCCAGCTTTCCTGTCCGCCGAAGCCGGGCTCCCGAACCACCATGCCGGAGACCCGCTTCTTGGCCGGGTTCAGGTATACCTTTTGGATAGAACCCATGATGCGCCCCTCGTGAAGCGCGACCACCTGCATCCCCTGGATTTCATGCAATTGCCTGACCATCCCGCACCCTCCTCACTTGCGCGCCGGCTTGCGCTTCTTCCGCTTGCTGGGCTTCTTGGGCTCCCGAACGATTTCGATTTCGGAGGTAATTTCCTCGTCCTCGGAGCTAAACACCCGCGCCAAGAATCCCGAGGGCGTGGATTTCTTGCCGGGCTGAATCTGGTCGGCGGCGCCTTTCTGCAAAAGAATGGTGTCCTCGCCGAAGACGGACTCGGATCCCACCTGCACCTCTCCGCCGTTGTCCAGCACCAGGGCGGCCACCGACCATTTGTCGGTGTCCAGTATCACGTCTTGTAGTGCCCCCAGAAACTTGCCGTCCAGGGAAGTCACCGACAAGCCCAGCATATCCTTGACATCGCGTCCCAGGGGCGGATCGTCGCGAACCGCCTTCGTGTCGGGAAGGTAGATGACGTCCTCACCGATGCGGTCGATCTTCGAAACCTTGGACCACTGCTCTTTGGAGATACCCCGAGCCTTGAACACCACCCCCAGGACCGATTTGCGACTGGAGTCAACCTGGAGCCGGCGAACCGGGCCAAGCAACCGGCCCTCCTTGTCCGCCAGCACCTCCATCCCCTTGAGATTCGCAAACTTCAGTCGCATGAGCTTCCCCTTCTTCTGCGCGTACATATCCCTTATCGTGACAGCAGGCATCTGTCAAGATCGCCTGAATCGCCTGCCCACGGCTTGAAGTCGTTGGTAAAATGCGCTACTGTGCGTCCGATACAGTTTGGAAGGAGGTAGAAATGAGAAAGTTCTTGGTAATGTGGATTGCTATTCTGGTTGCGGCGAGCCTTTTGTGGTCCGGATGCAAGCGGGAGACCGAAGCGCCGGAGACGCCTTCTGAGGCAACCGCGCAGTCCGCCGAGAAAAAGACACTCGCGGAGGCGGCCGAGAAGGCGGAGGAAGCCACCAAAATCCTGGCGGCGGCCCAGCAGGGGGTAGACCCGGCCGACGCCCCGGCCTACCTGAAGAAGATCGCCCACCACCTCAAGGGTATGAGTAAAGCGATGAGCGAGAACGCCGGAGACTGTGCCCAGTGCTTGGCGGCTCTCAACAAGTATCTGGAAGACAACCAGGCTGAAATGAATGCCATGCGCGATGAAGCCGCCAAGGACCAGGAGAAGCTCTCCGACGTGGAGAAAATGAAGATCGCCCAGCAAGCAGCGGCAATACTGGGTCCGGTAATGCAGGAGTTCGGCGCCGCCCAGGCGAGCTTCGCCCGGAAGTGCCCCAACGAGCTCAAAACCATCGCCGGTACCCTGAAGGCTCTCCAGGAGAAACCCAAGTAGCCGCCATGAAACCCCAATCTCCCTTTGGCGCCCCTACGTTTCGTAACGTCTCAATAACCTAGGGCGAAAACCCAATGCAGGTTCGAGCAACAGGTTAGGAGGGAGATTTGGTGGTGAATAGGCGCAAGGTTTATCCCCTTTTCTCAAGGGCTGATTGGAGCAAGGCATGCAACTGACCAGAGAATCGCTGGCCCGAATGATCGACCATACCGAGCTGAAATCGCACTCGGGCGAAAAGAAGATAAAAAGCCTCTGCGACGAGGCCAAGGCATTCTGCTTCTACTGCGTCTGCGTCAACCCGATCTACGTGCCGCTGTCGAGCGAGTTGTTGCAGGGAAGCGATGTGCTGGTTTGCTCGGTGGTCGGATTTCCGCTCGGAAGCACGCCCGGCCGGATAAAGGCGCAGGAGGCCCGGCAAGCGGTGGCCGCGGGGGCGCGAGAGATCGACATGGTGATCCATGTCGGCGCGCTAAAGGACAAGCAGTACGATCGGGTCCAAGACGACATCCGGGCGGTGGTTGCGGCCAGCCAACCCCACCCGGTCAAGGTAATCCTCGAGACCTGCTATCTGACCGACGAGGAGATCGTCAGGGGATGCGAGCTTGCAGTGGAGGCCGGAGCCAGGTTCGTCAAGACCTCGACCGGCTTCGGGGCTTTCGGAGCTTTCGAGGATCACGTAAGGCTTATGCGCCGGACGGTCGGGCCGGACATCGGCGTCAAGGCATCCGGCGGCGTGGTGAACTTCAAGGATGCCTGGCGCATGATCCAGGCCGGAGCCGACCGGCTGGGAACCAGCGCGGGCGTGGCCATCCTGGAGGGCTACACGCTGCATAAGTTTGCGCCGTCGGCGTGGCTTCTCCCGGAAATCCCCTGCCACAATTGTCCGTCGCGGCACGCCAAGCTCGACAAGCTACCCAAGGGTCTCTACACCTACTACAAGAAGAGGTGCCGCACCTGCGAGCACCTGGAGACCTACAACCGGTTCTATGATTAAGAGGTGCTTTATGCACGGCTGGATGGGAAAGATAAGAAAGATCGACCTTTCGACGGGCCGGCAGGAGGATCTGGAGATCGATGACGATCTCAGGAGACGCTATCTGGGCGGAAGAGGCCTGGGGGTAAAGCTGTACACCGAGCTCTGCGACGAGAAGACCGATCCGCTTTCCCCAGAAAACGCCTTGATCTTCCTCACCGGTCCCTTGACCGGGGCGGTGCTGACCGGCGGCCGCTACCAGATCGTCTCCCGCTCCCCCTTGACCACGACCATCTGCGATTCCAGCTCGGGGGGCACCTTCGGGGCGGCCCTGAAACGAACCGGCCTGGACGGACTCATCATCACCGGCAAGGCGGACCAGCCCAGGTATTTACATGTCACCGACGACGGGATCGAAGTGAAAGACGCGGCCCATCTCTGGGGAAAGGACACCCCGGCGACCAAGCGGGCGCTTCTGGACGAGACCTCTTCCAAGGCGTCCGTGGCCAGCATCGGTCCCGCGGGGGAGAACCAGGTGTTGTTCGCGGCGGTGATGAACGACAAGGACCGGGCCGCCGGCCGGGGCGGCCTGGGCGCGGTCATGGGTTCGAAAAATCTCAAGGCGGTGGTGGTCAACGGAACCCAGAATGTCGTAGTCGCCGACCCGGAAGGGCTGGGAGAGCTCAGTGCCTTCCTCGACCGGCTGGTCGACAAGAACCCGGTGACCGGGAAGTCGCTGCAAGTCCTGGGGACGTCGGTGCTGGTCAACGTGATCAACGCCCACGGGATGTACCCCACCGAGAACTTCCGGCGAGGCGTTTTCAACGACGCCGAGGGGACCAGCGGCGAGAAGATCGCCGAGACCATCCTGAAGGCCAAAAGCGCGTGCTACCGGTGTCCCATCGCCTGCGGGCGAACGACCCGGACCCCCAATAAAGCGGGCGAGGGGCCGGAATACGAGTCGGTCTGGGCCTTCGGCGCTCAGCTTTTGGTAAGCGACCTGGTGTCCATCACCGAAGCCAACTACCGCTGCAACGAGCTGGGGCTGGACACCATCTCCTGCGGCAACACCATCGGATGCGCCATGGAGCTGTCCGAGCTGGGATTGCTGCCCGAAAAGATCTCCTGGGGAGACGCCGGGCGGGTGCGGCGGCTGGTAGAGGACATCGCCTACCGGCGCGGCTTCGGCGGCGAGCTGGCCCTGGGCTCCAAGCGGCTTTCCGAGAAGTACCAGCGACCGGAGCTGTCCATGCAGGTCAAGGGCCTGGAGCTCCCCGCCTACGATCCCCGCGGCGTCCAGGGGCAGGCGCTTTCCTACGCGACCTCCAACCGGGGAGGTTGCCACATGCGCGCTTATGTCATCGGCCCCGAGATCCTGGGGCAACCCTGCTTCATGGACCGGTTCTCCACGGCGGGCAAGGCGGAGATCGTCGTCCTGCTCCAGGACATCTCCGCCTGCGTGGACTCGCTCGGCCTGTGCCGTTTTTTACAGTTCGCCATGGGCGTCGACACCTTCAAAAAGATGCTCAACCTGGTCACCGGGCTCGACTTCACCGAAGAGGAACTCATCACCATCGGCAAGCGCATCTATACCCTGGAGAGACTCTTCAACACCAAGGCCGGCCTCACCAGAAAGGACGACAGCCTGCCTCCGCGGTTTCTCAACGAGAAACTGGAGGAAGGCGCCTCCCGCAATCGCCTGGTCAAGCTGGACGAGATGCTGGACCCCTACTACCGCCTGCGCGGCTGGGACGAGGACGGGGTGCCGCGGGAAGAAACCGTCCGCGAACTACAGATCTGATCGGTAAGACCCGAAGGTGGGTACACGTTTATATAATCAGATGGCGTCCTACTTTCTCTCTTGAATGAAAGGCACTTTCTGCTTACAATCCAATCATTCTGAAATTTCCTAGAGAATCTTACAGACAGAGGTACTGACATTGTTCTTCTCTTCGACGGTAGCTGCTCAGTCAGGGAGCAAGGGTAAAGGCTCCGCCCGCAGGACGCTCTTGATCTCCTGGAGAAGGTTTGACGATGAAAACGAAATTCGAACCGAGCAAGCTGATGGAGCAGGCCACCGAGGTGATGCGTCAGTCTGTTCCTGAACCGCGAGAACACAGGGATGCGTGTCCGCCAATTGCGACTTTTGCACATGTCGTTGTGCAAAAGTTGCTCAACCCGGACAATTGCGCGAGGCGGAAAGGCATGCCGTGAAGAAAAGAAGCAGGAACGGCCGCAGCAAAACCGCCTGGAAGGCACTAGTGAGAGCCCTGCGGAAAAGGGACATCATTTCTTCCACGGAGGTGGCTCGTTTAGCAAAACAATACACCGATGTATCGCCGGACTACGGTCTGCGCCGTCTCCAACAAAAGGGCGTATTGCAGCGGCTCAAGAACGGACCACGAGGGCTGTATGTTGTGGCGGACGGGAAAAATGGCACATTCATTACCGATCCTATTGAGGCCGTCCAGGCGGTTTATGGTGAGGAAGTTGTCTTCGGTTACGGTACAGCTCTTCTTCTGTACGGGCTATCGCGCTACGGCAGGTTAACGGAGTACTATGTGGTCTCGAAATCCAAGCGGAAGCAGCGGCCTATGGGAGAATTCAATATTCGTTTTGTCAAAACACCGTTACCGAAAGAAACAGGTATTGTCACCAGGCATCACGGCCGGGGTTCTGTTCGCATCACGGATCTGGAGCGGACGCTGATTGACGCTATCCATCGCCCGAAGTACGCACAGGGATGGGAGAACGTTGCCCATGCTCTGAATCGAGCCGAAGGAGTCCGCGGTAGCCGCATGATTGAGTATGTGAAGCAATACCGAACGCCCTCGCTTGTTTCAAGGGTTGGGTTGGTCGTGCAGCGATATGCTGAGAAATGGAAAGTTGCTGAAAACGAAATCGATTCTCTGCGGCCCTACCTGCCGAAAACACCTGCGAAATTCGCGCGCGGGGAGGGTGGAACACTGAATCGGCAATGGAATCTGCACGTGCCGGAAGGACTGTTCGATGACTAAGCCAAGTAAGAAAATGGCATCAGCATCGGCCGAGCCGGGTTCGATAGGTCAGGATCTCATCGAGGCCTGGGCGCGAAAGCACCAAGTGGAGTTCCCGACGGGGGAGAAGGTGCTTTGGCTAACACGCGTGCTGCGTGCAATTACGGTCTCTGAGATAGGCAGGGATTTCGCTTTGATGGGAGGCTCGGCGATTGTCTTCCTGTACCGTGACATGTACAGGTTCTCGACCGACCTTGACTTGGACTTCGTCACTAACCGGAATCTGGGGAAGAAGGGCAAGCGGGAGGTGAGCACACGGAAGAACAGGGACAAGGATATACTGGAGGCAATCGCTCGGAATCTGGGGATGGGATTCAAGATCACATCCGTGAAAGCCGATCGATTCGTGCAGTACGAGTTGACCTATCGATCTATGTACAGACGCAGGGACAGCATCGAACTCGACATCTCCTACCGCTATGGGGACTCCGTACTGGGTACGGTAGCGCGAGAATGGCCGATCGTGCAAGATGAGGTCGCCCCTACGTTCAAGGTCGTCACGCTCAAGGAAGAGGAGCTATACGCCAGCAAGGCGATAGCCATGGTCGATGCAAAGGAACGCCTGGATTTTCCCGACCACATTGGACTACTGACCAAACGGAAGATCCGCCATCTATTCGACATCTACTTGCTGTCCCGAGAGGTTCTAGATGGAGAGATCAAGTTCGATCTCAAGTTATTCCGCGATCTCGTGATCCTGTTTGGCATGACCCGGATCGGGAAGTTCGAGTACTTCCGGGGGAACGCGATCGGCTCCTACACCGAGGCTGACGTCAAGTCTGAACTGCTTAGTGTTGTCCCACGTGATCTCCCCGTACCATCGGTCGAAGAAATGAAGTGGACGGTCAGGAAGTTCTTTGATCGTCATGTGTTCAACTACACGGAGCGTGAGCACAGATTCGTGGAAGATTTCCGCGCTGGGCACTTCAGGCCCGAGGATCTTTTCGCTACAGCGTCTATAGCCCGGAGACTCCGTGACACACAGTACTATCGGGAAATCCTTGGCAAAGTAGCGCCGCTACGGAAACAAGGTTCTTCGCGAGGAAAGAGGACGAAAAGAAAGGACCGGCCATGAGCAAAACGCCAATATCGCCCAAGCTTCGCGTGCGGGTGCGGGCCCGCCCGAAAGACAACGCGCACGACATTTCTCGCGTCATTATGAAGGATGGTAGCTTTCCGGAAACGTTCCAAAGGTTTGGTCAACGACCACGAATCCGGGTTCCAGGTCGGAGTGGTCGGTGAGCAGGCGGAAGAATCGCGCGCGGTTTCTCAACGAGAAACAGGAGGAAGGCGCGTCGCGAAACCGCCTGGTTCGGCTGGACGAGATGCTGGACCGTTTCGCACAAAAGCGGCGGACGTGAGGTGGCGGATTCTGTCTCAGTCTTCTTACTGGTGGGGCTGGATGACGACCTTGAGGGATTCCCGGCCCCGCCAGACGAGGCGGAAGCCTGCCTCGATCTCGTCGAGGGGGAGGCGGTGGGTAATCATGTCGGCTACGGGCACGGTCTTTTTGGCGAGGAGATCCAGCGCCGCGGCGCAGTCCGCGGGAGCGCCGGCATAGGTGGGAACCAGAGTGATGCCGTTGCGCCAGAGTTCGTTGACGGGCACCTTCAGCTCTTCGCCCGGGGGGGTCGCGGCGAAGAACAGGATCGTGCCGCCCCGGTCCACGCACAAAAGCGCCTGTTCGAGGACCTCGATCGCCCCCGCGCAGACGATGACCACATCGGCCGCCCGTCCATCGTTGGCCCGGCGAATTTTTTGGGGTATGTCCGCGCGCGCGTGAAAGGCCGCGGTGGCGCCGAAGACCTCGGCCTTTGAAAGCCGGTAGTCGCTGACGTCGGTGGCGAAAATCCGGCGGACGCCCGCCGCGCGCGCCGCGGCGATGTGCATGATCCCGGAGATGCCGCTTCCCAGGACGGCGACGGTCTTTTCCGGTTTGACCCCGGCGATTCGCTGGCCCCGTAACACGCAGGCCAGCGGTTCGACAAAGGTCCCCGCGTCGAAGGTCACGCTGTCGGGAAGAATGAAGGTCCCCCGGTCCACGTTGATGGGCGGGACCCGCAGGAACTCGGCGAAGCCGCCGGGATCGAAGTTGGTGGTATGCAGGGTCGGGCAGACGGTGTGCTGGCCGGCCCGGCAGTAGCGGCAGGTGTTGCAGGGTACGTGATGGCTGACGAAGACGCGGTCGCCGATGCGGTATCCCTGGACTTCCGCGCCAATCTTTTCGACCTTGCCGGCGATCTCGTGGCCCAGCACCAGCGGGGCCTTCTTGACGCGGTACCACTCCATCACGTCGCTTCCGCAGATGCCGGAGGCTACCACCCGCACCAGGAGCTCCCGCGGCCCGATCTCGGGGATGGGCCGCTCCTCGATGCGTATGTCCCGGTTGTTGTGGTATACCGCGACGCGCATGCAGTTACTTTTGGGAGGCGCTCAGGTCCTGGTACATCTGGTAGGCCTTGTCCGGCGGCGAGTTTTCGTGGACCACCGAGCGAACCGCCTGAATCATGGCCACCGGATCACCGGATTGGAAGATGTTCCGGCCCATGTCCACGCCCGCGGCGCCGTCGGCAACGGCGTTGGCGGCCATCCGCAGGGCGTCTTTTTCGGGGATCTTCTTACCGCCGGCGATAACGATGGGCACCGGAGTGGCCGCGGTGATCTTCTTGAAGTCCTCGCAGTAGTAAGTCTTGACTATGTGGGCGCCGATCTCGGCGGCCATGCGCGAGGCCAGGCCCAAGAAACGCGCGTCCCGGGCCATGTCCCGGCCCACCGCGGTGACCGCCATGACCGGAACGCCGTGCTTGTTGCCCCAGTCGGCCAGCTTGCCCAGGTTGACCAGGGTCTGGTGCTCGTACTCCGCGCCCACGAAGATCGAGAGGGTGATGCCGCAGGCGTTGAGTCGGATGGCGTCCTCCATGTCGCAGGTGAGGTCCTCGTTGGACAGTTCGGTCAAGACGCTGTTGCCGCCGGAAACCCGCAGCATGATAGGCACGTCGATGTTGGGATCCACGCAGTTGCGTAACATTCCTCGGGTGATCATGAGCGTATCGGCGTAAGGCAGCAGCGGATCTAGGGTCGACTTGAGATCCTGCAGCCCGGTGGTGGGCCCCTGGAAATATCCATGGTCCACGGCCAGCATGACGATGCGTCCGCTCTTGGGCTTGATCATTCGGGACAGACGGTTCTGGATTCCCCAATCCATGTTTTTCCTCCTTTTTGAGCCAGGGAGCGCTATCTTACGCTCTGTTCGACGGAAGTCAAGCCGACCTCCAGGTGCACCGGGTGGTGATCGCTGTTCTCGAAACCCAGGTCCGTGGTGCGCACGGAGCGGATCTCAATCTCCGGACCCACCAGGAAACCGTCCACTACGGTAACGAAGTTCTCTCCTTTGATGTAAGGCTGATTGGTAGCGCGGAGCGATGGCGTGGATTCATCGCCGGCCCATTGCCAGCCGGCGGGTGTCCAGCCTTCGGGAACCTGCTGGAACCAGTCGGGGACCTCGGCCCGGTGGGGGAATGTGCCCGCGTCCACCCCGAGAAGCGCGTGGTTCCAGTCCCCGCCGACTATTACGTGGTGGCCCTCTTTTTGCAGGCTCAGCATCAACTCCTTCAGGTAATCCATCTGCTGCCGGCGCAAGGCTCCGCCCGGGTCGAAGGCGGAAAGGTGCAGGTGGAGAATCACCCAGTCCCGGCCGTCCGGCGCGGGCAGGCGCAACTCGTGGAGGCAGCGCTTGAGGTGAAACACGCGCACCGGCCAGGCATGGCTTCCCGGGAGCTGGTGGCGCACCGCCCGGGTAAGGGGATAGCGACTGAAGGAGACCAGCCCGCTCTCTACTCGGCCAATGGGACGTAAGAGGGGATAGGGAATCCAGGGCACCTTAAAGTTGATCGCCCGGGCGTAAACGTGCCCGGGCAGGGCTTTCGAAACGGCGGCAACCTGATCGACGCCGAACGAGCGCGAGGCGTCGCGGTCCACCTCCTGGAGCAGGACGATGTCGGCGCCGTTCCTATCCAGATATTCCACCGTGGCGGACAGGTTCCGGCGCACCCGGGATTCGTCCGGCGGGCGAACCTGTTCGCCCCCGTCCATGAAGAAATCGGCATCCCTGGAAAGACCCGCGTAGCCGATGTTCCAACTAAGCAAGAAAAGGGTGGCGGGAGGCCGATCGGGCGGGGTGCCCCGACCCAGCACGGGCGTCTGCATCAACGCTTCGGGCCGCCACTCGAAGAGCAAGAGCACCCCCGGCAAAACCACCAACAGCAAGCCCAGCAGGACCGACACCACCACCAGGATACGTTTCCACCGGCTGCGCTTACCGCCCATGCGGGTGAAGGTACCAGAGTGAAGCCCTAGTAAGCAATCGGATCCCCCTTGCTATTCGCGCGGGGTAGCGTCACTATACCCCCTGCAATCCGGCGGGACCCTGGGATGCGGGGGGTGCGATAGGCCTATGAACCGCGAAGAGGAAGAACTGCGCAGGCGGAGCCGGGAGTCCGAACAGCGTTACCTGGCACTGGTGGAGACCGCCAAGGATGGCGTGGCGATCTTGCAGTCGGAGAAAACCGTTTTCGTCAACCGGGCCATGGCCGATATCCTCGGGTACACGGTCGAGGAGTTGCAGGATCGTCCTTACCGGGAATACCTCATGCTGGATGAGCGGACGACGTCCCCGAAACGTTACGGGGGTCTGCTGGAGGATCGGCCGGGATACACCCGCGAGATCAAGGTCCAGAGGAAAGACGGTACCGCTTGCGATCTGGAAATCTCCGGCGCGGTCATCCAGCACGAGGACCAGCCGGCCATATTGGTGATCGCCCGGGACGTCACCGAGCGCAAACGGGTGGAGGAGGAGTTGCGCGGAGCCAAGGAAGCGGCCGAGGCGGCCAACCGAGCCAAGGACGAGTTTCTGGCCAATATGGGCCACGAGCTACGCACACCATTGAGCGGCATCATCGGGATGACCTCGCTCCTGCAACACACCGAAACGACGCCGCAGCAGCGCAAATATGTCCGCACGGTCAGCCGCTCGGCCCGAGCGCTTTTGACCATCATCAACGACCTGCTCGATTTTTCCAGCATCGAAGCAGGCCGGATGTCGATCGAGCCGGTTCCTTTCGACCTTAAGTTTGCCGTCGACGACGTGGTTCAGGTACTCAGCGCCCGGGCCATGGAGAAAAAGCTGGAGCTGTCGGTGCACTACTCGCTCGACGCTCCCCGCCGGGTGATCGGCGACGCGGGGCGCATCCGGCAGGTGTTGACCAACCTGGTGGACAATGCGATCAAGTTCACCAACGAAGGCCACGTGCTGGTGACGGTGGAGTGTGAAGAGAAGACCCGCGACCAGGCCCGGATCAAACTGTCCGTGGAGGACACCGGCATCGGGATCCCCGAAAGCACTCTCGATCGCATATTCGACAAGTTCACCCGGGTGGACACATCCCCCACCCGACGCCACGGGGGGACCGGACTGGGGCTGGCCATCAGCAAGCAACTAGTGGAGTTGATGAGCGGCAGCATGGAAGTTCACAGTCATCCCGGGGATGGGTCGGCCTTCTGGTTTGTCTTGTCGCTGCCCGTGCAGAGTGATATCGGGGTTGCCCTGCTGGAGGACCGGCCGACCTACTCCCGCGTGCTGGTAGCGGAGGACAACAACGTGAACCAGGAGGTGGCCGCGACCATCCTCCGTAAGCTGGGATGCGACGTCGAGGTGGCCGGCGACGGAAGGCAGGCGGTGGAGATGACCGGGGACAACCCCTACGATCTCATCTTCATGGATTGCCAGATGCCGATCATGGACGGGTTCGAGGCCACGGAGGAAATACGCCGGAGGGAGAGAATATCCGGCCACCACGCCAAAATAGTAGCCATGACCGCCCACACCGCCAAGGAAGACCGGGACCGCTGCCTGGAGGCGGGAATGGACGACTACATCGGCAAGCCGGTCACCTACGAGGACTTCCGGGCGCTGCTGCAGAGACTACGGCCTTAGGGCCCGCGCAGTTCAGCGTGAGGACGCTCACGTCCCCTCTTCTTTTTCACTGGCCATTCGCCAGCGCGCGCCCTTTCTGGCCAGGTAATAGCAGCCGAAACACAGGGCCAGAAGCATGAGCAGGCCGATCCCCCTACCCAGGCCCTTTTCGTACCAGGGGTGGCGATAGGTTTTTTCGCCGTTTTCATCCAGGACGATCTGCCCGTTGTCGTCGCTCACAAACGTACGCTTGGCCAGACGCTCGTTGCAGGCCTGTTCGGGACCCAGATCCAGCTCGTCGCACCATTCGACGAACTTGCCGTCACGAAAAGCCGCTTTGCCATCGACAACCGCCTCCACTTCGAGATCGGTACCAACCGAGATGTACTGGATGGGTGCCCCGACACTGGTGAGCCGCAGGACGGCGGTCAACAGGCCCACGATGGCGGCGCCGGCCATCAGGCCGGCCGCAATCAGTGTGACCTGCTCCCCCCGGGACTTCTTGATCGCCTTGGTGCGGCCGGTCTTGGCAATGACCCATGCACAGACGGCTCCGGCCAGTATGGCCATGTTGATGAAGATGGGCAGATACATGCCCATGGCAAAGGCCAGCATGGGCACGCCCGCCATCAGCAGCATGATCGCGCAAACACCTCCCAGGGCATAGAGCAACCAGGGCTGGCCGGCCGGGTCGGCCATCAAACCATCGGCCATTGCCCCGATCATGTTAGCCTGCGGCGCCGGAAGCACCTTGTCGTTGGGTAGCTTGGTTATGGGATCGATGAAATTGTAGGCCTGGTCCATCAAGGGAATGACGAAGGCGACCACCAGGGCCGCCACCAATACGCCCAGGAACTTCCAACGCTGCTGGTTGCGGGGGGTCGAGCCTATCCAGTAGCCGATCTTGAAATCCGAGACCAAGGCCCCGGATGTAGACAGCGCCGTGCAGACGGCCGCGCCCACGATCAGGGCGATTATCATTCCGGCTTCGCCCTTCAGGCCGACCAGGATCAAAGAGCCGATGGCCAGCACCACGGTGATCAGGGTCATGCCCGAGACCGGGTTGACGCCCACGATGGCGATTGCCTGGGCGGCCACCGGCGTGAACAGGAAGGAGAGCAGGAAAACGACACCCATGCCCACCACGGCGAACAGCAGGCTGTCGCCCGCGCCGTAGGACTCGCCGGCCACGCAGGTCGTGCTGGCCACGATGAAGAAGAGCACACCCATGGCCAGGGACGCGGCCAGCTGGATCAGCAACACGTTCTTGGGGGCCAGATCCAACTGGGTACGCTCTTGCGCGGCTTCCCCGCCCTCCTGCCGAGACAAGCCCTTGAAACCCAGGGTTACCGAATTGACTACGATCTTGCCCATCCGGATGATTCCGATCAGGCCGGATATGGCGATGGCGCCGATGCCGATGGGTTTGATGAAGTTGCCGAAAATGGCCGAGGAGTCCATCTGGCCGATGTCGAACGCTTTGCCGGAGAAGGCGAAGCTGCCCAAGTCCTTGCCGAAATAGTAGACCAGCGGCACCATGACCAGCATGGCCAGCACCGATCCGGCGGCAATGATCGAGGAGTACTTGACGCCGATGATCATGCCCAGGCCGAACAGGGCGGCGATGCCGGCGATCTGGATCTCGATGCGCAGGCCGGCCAGGCCCTCGCCGATCCCCCAGGGAAGCACGTCGGTGGTTAACTCGGCGTTCCACAGATGCATGGCCTCGACCAGGAAATCGAAGGAGGCCCCCAGGCAGAAGGCCAAAATAAGGATCTTGCCGGCCCCCCCGGCGTTGCTCTCGCCGGCGACCAGCACCTCGTTGATGGCGGTGGCCTCGGGAAAGGGCAACTCGCCGTGCAGGTCTTTGACGAAGTACTTGCGCAGCGGGATGATCAGCGCCGTCCCCAGGCATCCTCCCACGCCGCAGGCGAGAAAGATCTGCCACCAGGAGGCCTCGAGCTCGTTGATGTAGAGCGCGGGGATGACGAAGGTCGCGCCCGCCGCCACCACTCCGGCCGCTTGGCCCACGCTCTGGACCATTACGTTTTCCAGGATGGTGCTCTTGAATTTCCTCATCGAGCCGAAGAAGATGGCCAGGATGGCGACGGGGATGGACGCCTCGATGCCGCTTCCGGCCCGCAGCGCAATGTACGCGCTGGCTCCGGTGAATACGATCACCATGATCACGCCCAGGCCGATGGACCAGGGGGTGACCTCCGCCCGGAGGTCCGAAGCCGAGACGATGGGCCGGTACTCCTCGCCGGACTTCAGCCGGCGATACGCGTTCTCCGGCAGCAACTTGGAAGATGCGGGGAGGGGAGCGTCCATTTTGCCTCCGTTAGTTTTGTTTATCCTCGTGGCATGGCGGACGTTACCACGGGCGGGGGGGGGGTTCAAGCTTGTATCCCATTGGATGCGCAAGAGTTTTATGACCCCCTGCTTTTTTCTTTCCTCTTTTGAATCCAGGTGTTATAAATTTCAGTCTGAGGGGAGTGTGTCCTAACTTCGTCACTTCGTCATAATTGAGGATATCTAGGGAGGATTAGAAATGAAGAAGCTGTGGAAACTGTGGATGCTGTGTTGTTTGATACCCCTGTTGGCCATTACCCTCGTTACCGGTTGCGGTGGCGACTCCGCATCCGAGTGTCCCCCGGGGCAGAAGAAATGCGTAAACGAATGCGTGGACATGAGCATAAACCGGTCCCATTGCGGAAGCTGCGACAACGCTTGTGCGACCGGCCAGTTTTGCTCCAAGGGGATCTGCGTGCCCTGCTCGGACGAGTGCACCGAGGGGGAGCGGCGCTGCTTCTCGGGTTCCGCCGATATGTTCCAGGTGTGTGGCGATCCGAACAACGACACCTGCAAGGAATGGATGACCGCCCAGTCCTGCGACACCGGCCAGGTTTGCGAAAACGGAAACTGCGTGACCGACTGCACCGACGAATGCAAGCAGGCCGGCGACCGCCGTTGCATCCCCGACCCCCTCAAGGAGGGCTTCGAGATCTGCGGGGACTACAATCAGGACGACTGCCTGGACTGGGGCCAGCAAACCGACTGCCCGGCCGGCCAGACCTGCGACACCCAGACGGCAACTTGCTCGGACGAGTGCCAGGATGACTGCGCAAAGGAGCAGCGCATCTGCGAAGGCAACGGCTACCGGGTGTGCGGTTACTACGACGCCGACCCCTGCCTGGACTGGTCGGGTATCACCGACTGCGCTTCCTTCGAAACCTGCAACGAGCAAACCGGCCGGTGCGAGATCTCCTGCTCGGACGAGTGCCCCACAGAGGGAGACCGGCGCTGCTCGACCGACGGCTACGACACCTGCGGCGACTTTGACAGCGATCCCTGCCTGGAGTGGGGCGGCCACGTGGCCTGCGAAACCGGGTTCAAGTGCGACGGCGGAGAGTGCGTGGAGGACTGCCAGGACGATTGCGACGAGAACGAGCGGGTCTGCACAGACAACACCCACTTCAAGGTCTGCGGCAACTACGATGCCGACCCCTGCCGGGAGTGGAGCGACATCGAGGAATGCGACGTCGCCAATGGCGAGAGATGCGACAACGGCGTGTGTACTACAGAGGAGTGCCAAAACGAATGCGATGAATCCGGTGTGAAGGAGTGCATCGGTGACCTCAGCGGCTGGCACGAGTGCGGCAATTACGATGCCGACGATTGCCTGGAATGGTCGACCGTCACCGATTGCGGCGTGGGCCATATCTGCGACCCGGTCACCGCCGAGTGCGTGATTAGCTGCAGCAACGAATGCGACACCCTGGAAGAGCGGGAGTGCTTCGAGAACGGCTGGCACGAGTGTGGCCAGTTCGATCCGGACTCCTGCCTGGAGTGGTCCGGCGTGACCCCTTGCGGTGACGGGGAGGCCTGCAATGAGGACACAGCCCAGTGTGAAATCGTCTGCGACGACGATTGCACCGTGGTGGACTCCCACCAGTGCTCGGGCGACGGGTACGACATCTGCGGCGACTACGATGCCGACCCCTGCCTGGAGTGGGGCGGACACGTGACCTGTCCCGCGGGGACAACTTGCTCGATCGGTGAGTGCCTGGTGGATTGCATCGACGAATGTACCCAGGCCCAAGTGGGGTTGCCGATCTGCGACGACCACGACAACGGTTTCCGGGTTTGCGGGGAGTACGATGAAGACGACTGCCTGGACTTGTCGGACATCACCTACTGTGCCTACAACGAGGAGTGCCAGGACGGAGACTGCGTGGTGATCTGCACCGATGAGTGTCCGGGCATCAACGAGGTCGAGTGCATCATGGGAGAGAACGCCTGGCACAAGTGCGGGTATTTCGACGGGGATCCCTGCCTGGAGTGGGGCACCCCGATGGATTGCCAGGTGGGGACCGAGATGTGCTACCGCGGCAACTGCATCACCACCACGCCCATGACGATTCTGATCAATGAAATCCTCTACGACGACGAAGGCATCGACGGCGAGCGCGAGTTCATCGAGCTGTACGGCCCCGGCGGCGCCAGCCTGGATAACTTCTCGGTGGAGGGGGTCAACGGAGCCAACGGGCAGATCTACATGACCATTCCGCTGGACGGGTACACGCTGCCCTCCAACGGGCACTTCGTCATCGCCACCTCCATCGCCGATGCGGAAACGGCCGCCCAGCGGGACATGACCCATGGGAGCGGCAATCTGCTGCAGAACGATCACGACAATCTGAAAGTAGTGTATGCCGAGGTGATCGTCACCGACGCGCTGGGGTACGGCGACTTCTCCGGCGGCGGGACGTTCGTCGGGGAAGGCCAGCCTGCCGCGGCAGCCAACTACAACACACCCCCCTACGACCCACCCTACACCCCCTGCCTCAGCCGCTGGGTCTGGCACAACGACACCGATGACAACTCCCAAGACTTCTGGAAGCGGACCATCTGCACACCGGGATGGGAAGGCTACGGTGACGTAGTCTGGAAATCGTTCGTTTACGGCGGTTCCAGTACACCGGCCATCGACACGAGCGGAAACGTCTACACCGTCGGCGATAACGGATACCTCCGAAAAACCAACTCGGCAGGCGCCCGGGTATACGCCAGGTTTGGATTGGATCTGACCACGTCGATTGCGCTCTCGTACGACGAGCAGACCCTCTACGTTGGGAGTACCAGCGGCCTTCTCGCCCTGGTAGCTTCCACCGGACTGGCCGAGGCCGGCTGGACAGTGCCGGCAGCGGGTTACGAGATTCATTCTTCGCCGGCGGTCGGCATCGACGGAACCATTTACTTCGGCACCCGCGGCGACGGCTTCTACGCGGTCAACCCGGACGGCTCGGAGAAGTGGAACTACCCGCACAGCAATGCAATGGACAGCTCCCCGGCCCTGGGTGACATCGGGCCGGCCGGCGAGGAGTACGTGGTCTTCGGCATGGAGTCGGCGTTGGGTGGCTTTATTGTCGCCATCGACGTTGAAGACAGCGATCCGCCGGCGTGGGTGGTTACCACCGACGCTGCCTGCAACAGCTCGCCGGCCATCGGCGTGGACGGCACCGTCTACATCGGCTGCGACGACGGACTGCTCCACGGCCTCGATGGCAAAACCGGAGACCCGATTGCAGACTTCCCGGTCTCGGTTGCCGAGGGGAACAATGTGACCTCTACCCTGGTAGAAGGTTGCTCTCCGACCACGGTGCCCGAGGCCGGCGGCGGAGACATCGTCTATATGACCTCCCATGCCACCGGGACCTCGTGGGTGGGCAACATATACATCTACATCTCCAAAGGCGGAGACCTGGACAATGCCTGGATGGCTCCCGAGACCAACTCCAGCATCACCGTGGGGCACGACGGCTCCTTCCTGTTCCACAGCGGCAAGTACCTGTACTGCTACAGCCTGGCGGGGATGATGGAGTGGGGCATCGGAGTCTCGGTGAGCAGCTCGGGCTCCATCGTCTCTTCTCCGGTCATCGGGCCTAACGGGGTGGTCTACCTGCTGGAGACATGGGGAGGGTCCAACGGCGGTTACCTCTGGGCCATCCAGGGCCACGCATATCTTGGCGACTTCTCGGGCTCCTTTCCCAAGTTCCGCGGGAATAAGGCCAACCAGGGCCAGGGATACTGATTCGGCCTTGACGAATGCCCCCGGAGTCTCCCGCCTCGCAAGGTAGTCCGTTTGTCCGGCTGCTGGGGGGGCAGTTTCTCGCTTTTTTGGTGGCCCTGTTGTTGTTCGGACTGCACTCGGGCGGCCATCTACGGGAACTGGGCTCACCCATCGATGTTCCCTACCTGGCGATCGCGGCCGCCTGGGCAATGTCGCTGGCCCTGGTGCTCTGGCGGGTCCCGGCCCGGCCCGATCTGGCTTTGTACTTTTGCCTGGCTCCCGCCGTCCTGGGCCTGGGCGTGGCTTGTCTCTACATCGGTCGGGTGCCCCGGGTAACCGGGGCGGGAACCGATTGCGATCTGTTCCTGGCCGTGGCCTTCTTCGCCCAGCGGCATCTGTTTCTGGGCCTGCTGGCCACCGGCTCGTTGTGGCTGGGCACGCTCTCGGTGCTTATGCCCCGTGAGCGTGCAACGGTCAGGGAGGCCGGATGGGTGTTTGTTGTGGCCGGGGCGACATTCATCGCCGTTGCCGCGTGGACTTTCGTGGATGCGGCCATGCCCGAGAAAACCCAGGTGGGCGGCTACGCCGTGCGGGGGCTGTGGGTTCTGCTGGGGGGCGGTGCGGTGCTGTGGCTCTGGGCACGCCTGTTCCCCCGGGTGACAACAAATTCCTCGGCCCTGCCCGCCATCCTGGCGGCCACCGGCGGTCTGTTCATGCTGGGCTGGGCCCTGGTTTCCTATCATCGGACTTGCGGGTTGCACCATTTGGCTTTTGATACGCCGGGACTGACCGGCGACGACCGGGCGGAGGCCGGCGTGGTGGCAGCGACGGCGCTTCAGCACCTACTTCCGTTTCTCTCGATTCTTGTGCTGGCGGCGGTTTTCCTGCGGGTGGGGCGCTTCGGCTTCGCGTCCGCGAAAAAAACGATCGGGTTGCTGCTGGTACTGCTGGCCATTTTGGGAATGGGCACCGGCTTCGAGTTGGGCTGGCGCGGTCAGTATCGAGAGCGGTGCGTGCTGGTCCTGCCCGCCGACCTGGAGTTGCCCGTCAGCCAATCGACCGGCGGGCCCGGTCCGGGGCCACTTCTAATGGTATCTGAAAAATCCGCATGGTTGGAGGAGAAGCTGGTTCTCGAGGGCGAGGTTCCCGTCCTGGGTCGGCGGACCGACACGCCCAGGGAGGAAGCGCCCAACCTGGCCGCCGACTCGCGCCTGCGCTTCGAACGGTTATATACCTTCTTGCGCGCGGCGGGAGTGGCCGGCTGGCGCCGGTTTCACCTGGTGGTCCGTCCGCCCGTGGAAAAACGCTGCACCGGGGAGCTGCGCCTGTACGGCGTATGCTTATCGAAACACTTTTCATTCTTCCGAGCGATCCCCTTCGAGATCGCCCACTTCGAGGGAAATTTAAAGCCGTCCGGCGGGGTGACGGCCAACCTCATCGTGGAAAAGGACCGGATGGAGATCAGTTTCGGAGGGTTTGGAGTTTCCGCAGAAGACCTCGACTCCCTGGCGGCGACGTTGCCCGACCGTCTCAAAACCCGGGATTTGGCCGGGCTGTCGGAGGCTCTCTCAAAGGCCCACGCGCGTTTTGAAGACAGCCGGACGTTGATCCTATTGCCCCACGACGGCATGACCACCCAGAAGCTCGTCTTCCTGCTGGACCGAATCCGCAAGCAGGGTCCGGTTTCGGCTTTTCCGCACATCATCATTTCCCGGCTGCTGCGCTGAAAACTCCGGTTTTGCGCCTCGCCTAACTACGCCAACTCCACCTTGTTCTTCCCTTGCTCCTTGGCTTCAAGCAGCGCCTGGTCGGCGGCGGCGAGGAGAGATGCGGTGTCGGAGGCGTCGTCCGGGTGGGTGGCCACACCGATGGAGATGGTGATCCGGCCCAGGGGCTGGTTCTCGCCGCCGCCGATGGGCGAAGACTCCACGTAGCGGCGCAGACGCTCGGCTTTGGTCTGGGCGCCCTCCTTGAAGGTTTCGGGCAGAATGATGACGAAATTCTCGCCGCCGTAGCGGATGGGGATGTCCGAGACCCGGAAACAGAAGGAGGCGCCGGGGATATCGGCGCGGGATTTGAGCAGATCGCCGACCTGGGTCAGCAGGAGATCCGCCGCCGGGCGACCGACGTTCTTGCGGAAAATTTCGTAGTCGTCGATCTCACAGAAAAGCAGCGACAGCGGGTGCCCGTGCCGGGTGGCGCGGGAGATCTCCGCGGACAGACGCTTGTTGAGGTAGCGGTAGTTGTACAAGCCGGTTTGATCGTCCACCATGGCCAGATCGACCAGGGCGGCAAACTCGTCGGCGGTCTGGAGCAGAGTGTTGATCTGCGCGGCCACCAGGTGCAGCACCTCGAGCTCTTCCGGAGAGTGGGCCCGGCCTTCCGGCGGCAGGACCAGCAGGATGCCGGTGACGACACCGGTCCCGGTGCCGTCACCGGAGACCAGAGCCCGACCGAACACGTCTTTCTTGCCGAAGGCGCTCTGGCACATCCTATTGTAGCCTTCGATCTTGCCCAGCCGATTCGGTTTTTTGCCAAGCAGCTCTAGCTGGTCGGGTAACAGGTCCATCACCAACTTTTCGGAATCGCCCGGCATCGGGCCCGAGGAGAGCTCCAGGCGGAAATTGCCCTCCGGAGTGGCCAGTAGCAGGACGGCCGGTGCTCCGCCGCCCAGGACCGAGAGGGTCGAGAGGCACAGGGCATGGATCTCGCCACGATCCAAGTCGATGAACTTCTTCCGGCAGCGCCGCAGGGCGATCAAAAGGCCGTGGAGCAACTGCTCCAGGGCCAGATAGCCATCGGTTCTCGATGATTCAGTCATCGTCGAGACGAGAGCATATCCAGATAAAGAAGGGGATGCAAGACGTATGGATACCATAACCCACGGGTCGAGATACAGCTTGCGCATAAATCGAGGCTTGGCTACAATCGGCGCATACTTCGAAGCGGGGGCTGTTTGGGGAATCGAGGACGTGGCCGCGAATAAAAGATCCTCCCGGATTCTGGTGGTGGACGACGAGTTGGTCGTGCGCGATGTGATCCGCAACGTGCTCGAAAAGCCCGGCCTGTACCTGGTCGACGCGGCCGACGGGGAGCAGGCCATCTCGCTGCTTTTGAAGGAGCCGTTCGACTTGCTCATCACCGACAAGAACCTTCCCGGAATCACCGGACTGGACGTGATCCGCCGGGCCAAGGCGGTGGACGAGAACATGGGCGTGATCTTGATCACCGCTTACGCCTCCCGGAAGTCGGCCGAGGAGGCCATGGCCATCGGCGTGGACGGCTACATCCTCAAGCCCTTCGAGCTGTCTGAACTAGAGCAGAAAGTCAACGAGGTCATCGAGCTGCGCCAGAAACGGGTGATCACGACCCGGATACCGGGGGAGAACACCTCCCGGCATCCGGTGCTCATATGCGATCCCAACCGGAATTCCCTGGAATGCCTGGTCGACGGAGTGAAGCTGCTGGGTCACCAGCCGCTGGTAATGGCCAGTGTGACGGAAGTTCTAGAAGCGATCCGGAAGAAGACCGCCGACTCGTTGATCTGCGACCTGGATCTCATCCGCCGCGACTCCGCCTCTTCCTGCTTCCTGCGCAGCACCCTGCTGGTCACGCCGGACATTCTCTTCGTAGCCGTGGCCAGGGAGCGCGGCCTGGATGGAGCCATAGAGGCCATCCACCACGGCGCCAACCACGTGATCTACCGTCCCTTGAAAAATGGGGTGACCGTGGCCGAGAACCTGAAGGATCTCCTGGGAGAACCGGGAGAAGAACCGGCCCAGCCCTCATAAAAAAGCCGGACTACGCCTTCTCCCTGGTTTCCTTGAACCTGATCCCCATCTTCTCCAACTCCTCAAGCACCGGATCGTATATATCCGCTACCACCGGAATCCGCACTCCCCGCAGCTGGATCTTTCCCTCCAGCAGCATGCGCGTTCCGATGGCGGCGGGCAGGGAAACCGTCCGGGCCATGGAGCTGTCCCCGTTGGGGATGCCGAAGTCCACCATGATGGCGGTGATGCACTCTCTGCGCTTTCCGCCTTCGTATTCGAAGGTGATGTCGTGACGCATCAACAACATGTCGCGCTCACCCGGCAGGTAACAGAGCGCCTTCTGCATCCGGTCGGCGAGCAGGTCCATCCAGGATCCACTCGCGACCTCGACGGGCCGGTCGCCAAGCAAGCCGATGAACTTCATCGCCTCGAGGGGAGAGTCTTTTGCGCTTACTCCCAGTTTGGCGGGGATGGTTTCCTCCACGGGCTTCGAGAACATCTTCTCCATCAGTCCCAGATAGGTCACCCCGGAGAAGTCCTGCTGAGAATCGTCATCGAGCAGGCCCAACCGGACGATCTGGGCGAGCAACCGGCAGTATCCCTGGTTGCGAAGCGTCCCCCGAAACATGTCCTTGACCCGATCGGAGAAACCGTAGGTGTCCATGTAGGACACCGAGTCGCGGTTGGGGTATCCCTCGAAGGTGCCCACCCCGGGGATCTCCACCCGGGCGGGCTCGGAGAAGAGGCGGTCGGCGGGGATATCCACCACGCTTTTGTCTTTTCGGTACTTGGCCGAGTTTCTCGATGCGATCAGGACCCCCTTGGGGCTCCAGGAGAACTTGTAGCCGAAGGGATTGTCGTTTGCTTCGGGGGCCGGCAGCCCGCCGCACCAGGAGGAGAAGCCCACCAGGGTGCCCCCGGCCTTCTCCTCGGTGTGGACCACCTGCATGGCCGACATGTGGTCGATGCCCGGATCCACGCCCATTTCGTTGAGCAGCAACAGGCCCTTTTCCTGGGCCTCCGTATCCAGGGCGCGCATCTGCGGGCTGACGTACGAGGTGGTGGCCATGTGCTTGCCCATGTCCAGGCACGCCCGGGCCACCTCGATGTGGCGGGTGGCCGGAAGCAGGCTGACGACCACGTCGCAGTTTTGTACCAGCTGGCGCATGGCCTGATTGTCGTCCACGTTTAGGGAAATCGCCCGCCCGAGGGAGTGGCCCTCAATCAGCTTTTCGGCCTTGGCAACCGTGCGGCTGGCTACGGTCACCTCGAACTCGGAGTCCATCAGGTAGCGAACCAGGGGGCGGGAAACCAGCCCGGCTCCCAGAACCAGTACTTTTTTCATCTTCAATCTCCTTGGGCTTTGTCGATATGACTCGACAGGTAACCGTAATCGGGCGTCAGGACCCCCCGGTGGGCGATCGTCGCCCTCTTGATGGGGACGGGCAGATCCAGCTTTTCGAACGGCTGAGTAAAGTCGACCTCCACGAGGGCGGGTATGAAGGGCATGAGCGCGTCACCGAAGTCCTGCGATGACTCCATCGGCAGCTCGCAGGGAAGGTTGTCCACGGCGAGCACCACCGGCCCTTCACCCTTCACGCCCATGACGGCGGCGTCGTCTTGCACCCGGTACACGAACACCGGCTCTCCCGGCTGGGTGCACTTGAGCGTGCACTCCACCGCCCCCTCCACGTCGCAGCTGACGTCTCCGATCACCCGGAGCCGGGGCGGGGACTGCCCTGCGTATAGCTCTCTCAGCCGAGTCTTGGTGATCAACCGGGGGTACTGAGGCGCCCAGTAGATGCAGTTGATCATCACGGTCAGCAAGGGCACGTACTGGTCGAAGTCGGGCTTATAGCGTTCGGGGTGGTCGTAGTACTCCTGGAGATCGAAGGGCGCCTTCGGATCCGCCCGCTGCACCATGTGCTTTTCCTTGAAAACCACCTTGACCAGCTCCTGCCGGTTATTGGTCTTGGGGAGCTTGAGCAACTGCTCGGGGGCCACTTCCTGGTGGGGGAGTAAATCGAAGATCTCCTGGGCGCCCAGGGACACGTTGCCATAACCGGCGAACCCGAAAACCATCGGGGTGAGCGCCGGGGGGAGCCCCGCATCGGCAATTTTCAAGCCGACCTCCCGAACGGCTTGCTTGATCTCGTCCAGGTTCTGGTAGCAGTGAGTCGGTCGCAGCGCGGAGAAGGGGGTGTCGAACCCCTCGGTCTCGAGCCTCCGCCCCAACGCCCACAGGGAGTCCATCATTCCGGCCAGACCGGCATGACGCCCGAAGAAGATCAGCCGCCGCCCCTGCCCGTCGGTCACCTTCTCGTAGTCGATCAGAGTACCGCCGGAGTCCAGCAGTTCGCGCAGCATGGGCATGTTGTAGGGCTGGCCCTTGATCACGTGAGCGAAGCACACGTAGACGTGATCGGACACGAAGAGACTGGAGGGGATCTCCTTGACCGCCAGCACCACCGGGCAGGAGGAGAGATCTTCTTCGATCTCCGCCCCGGCCTCCCGGTAGGCCTCATCGGGAAATACACGGGTTTTGGAGGGCTGCACGACGACGGGGACGCCGTCTTTGACCAGCCGGCGCACGTGATCCGGAGTGAGCGGTACCCGGCGCTCCCAGACGCTCTTGTCCTCCCGGCGGATTCCCAGTTTCAAAGTCATGTCACATCCTTATATGAAGGAAGTGGTGGGCTTGTCAATCACATCTGCGTTATGGATACTGTCGCCGGGGGGAGACATGTCCATACTCGATTTTCTGGGCTTGAAGAAGAAAAAAGAGAGATGGTTTCTAGTAAGTGATAATCAAGCGCTCAGGGCGTTTTTGGCTGGGAAGCGGTATGTTTAGCTCAATGGTCTGATTTTGCCTGAGACCAGAGATCCTTTGCATGTAGAAACTCAGGAATTTGCCCTGCTGGTCGTAAAACTCACACCGTACGTAGCCGCGCGCGAGCGCCTCGATGGTCACACGAGCGGAAATGGAGCCCGGTGAGTCGGTGATCAGTTGCTCGAAGTCAGAGTCAGCTTTCGGGAACGCCTCGCCTCGCTTCAATACGAGCAGCAGCGTTTTCCCCCCGCCTACTGCGGTTTTCTTCTCGACGGTAAAGTAAGCGTGGAAAATTTTGTTTTCGACTTCCAGCCCGGCGGCACGAAAGGTTTTGACTCGCTCGAAGGTGCGGTTGAATAGAGAACCGTAATCTACGAAGAGTGCGGAGATTGCGAAAGCCACCAGGGCGGAAGCGCCAACGATGACTCCGGTGCGGATTTTCTCCTTGCGGGTATACGGACGAGGCGCAGCGGTAGTTTGGGCTTCGGCGGTTCTCGATCGGGTGTGGATCTCCCCGTCGGGCCCGACTGTAAAAAGGGTTTGAGTCTCCACGCCCTTCCTATATTCAATGCTCCGAATTGTCGAGAAAACCCTCCGCCTCTCTTCCTTGTTGAAGATCCTGAGAAGCTCGCTTAAGGCACTCGAAACCGTACTGGTCAAGTCCGGTTCTATGTCCTTTGCCGGGAACGGTTTGTTATCGGCGAGGAGATTGAACGAGTTGCCGTCTATTTCGAGATTGAACTGCAGATTTATTGATGCCGCAAAGCTGATCCATTCCCGGAGGCGATCCTCGACTTCGTCCCGGTCTGGGATCTTGCCATCGAGGATGCCGTCGAGAGCTGCGGTGCCCTCGGTTTTTTGGTTCATGAACCTGCCACGGAGCGAAACGTCTCAATCTGTTTTGCAGGCGTCCACTCACTCATACTCTCGGACCACAGTATCGTAGTGCCCCCGATTTGCCTGGACCGAAGCATCGCCTTGATATCTGTCTCCGATACGGGCCCACGGGTTTCTCCGTTGAGGTCGTAATACCAGATGGCCTCTGACGGGTTTGGCGGAGGCCCCGATCTCTGAAGCCCCTCTGTCAGCATACCGGGTGTTGGAGGTGGGCCTTGAATCGAGCGGGTATCCATGCCGAGAGCACCGTCGTGGGCATCGAGACGTCCGGCCGCGTGACCGCGAAACGACTCGTTCTTAATTTTTTCCTGTTTCATTCGCTCGCGCAGGCGGTGCTGCTCGATGTCATCCTCCTCCCACCGGGCCTTTTCCTGCTTCAGGTTGGGAATGACGGCCACGATGACGATGCCGACGATTCCCAGGAAGAATCCTCCAAAAAACCAACCCAAGCCGTTTCTCCCCTTGCCAGAAGCGATTACGGCTGCGATGATTCCGCAGATTACACTAGCAATCAGATACACTCCGAAGTCCATGATGAATCACCTCCTTCCATATGTATAACGGAAATTGAATTATCATCAGTGTGAAAAAAAATCAATAACGACCAGATTATGAAGGAAATGCATCGCCATGGATGGATAGAGGCTGTTGGTTTCCCGCTTCACCCAGCCGAGTACCATTCCCAAGACGAAGATGTATGGCGCGCTGAAAACTGAAAAATGCAGTGCAGTGAAGAGGAGCGACGCCAGCGCCGTCGCGTAGAACGGAGATACGGCGATCTGTAGCCAGTGCTGGACGAGCCCACGGAATGCGATCTCCTCGGTGACAGCAGGGAAGACACAGAAAAGCAGGATCAAAGCAGGCTCTCCCAGGCCAGAGTCGCGCAGGCGGAGAATTGGCAACGTCTCCTTGACGCCCCACCCATCCACTAGCCAACTGTGGTATATATAATAATTGACGGCCAACAACGGCACCAGAGCCATCAACCCCAGCACAGCTTCTTTTTTGAGAAAGCCGAAACGCCTAAACTGCACCATCAGTGACGACCAGTGTATCTTGGCAAAAACACAAGTGGTGACAAAAACCGCAAGCGTTTGAAAAATCAGCACAAGCTCCAGTTGTCGCTCTCCGAATACGAAGAAGCTAAACAGTGCAGTTCCCACGACGACCGCCACATACGTCCAGAAAAGGGGCATCACATGGGGCGCTTTCTTGGCGATCAAGAAACCCGTGGTCGGCGGCGCCGGGCGCGCAGGCGGCAGAACAGACTCAACGCTTTTATACGGTGTCGCACAGGAAAGACAGAAGTAGTAATTCTCATCCAGGACGGCTCCGCAGTATGCACAGGTTTCAGGGTGTGTGGAGTGATCGGAAGTGTGCACAGCAGGTTTCACCGGTTTCCCAGTCACGGTCACGACCGAAGGGACGGAAAGTACGGAAATGGGACGTTGTCAAGTTGTTTAGGTATCATTTGCTGGTTTTGAGTATCTCGTCAGCTCTTCTGAGTTCGGCCAGCGCCTGTTCGCCATTTCCCACGCTTTTGGAGTCAGCTTTTGGAGTCTGCTGCCTAGAACAAGTCAACGAACAGGTCAAAATACTTGACAACGCCCTTATATTGAGGAAGGAACGGGCTTGTCAATCACATCTATGTCCGCGATACTGCCGCCGGAGGGAGACATGTCCATACTCGATTTTCTGGGCCTTTCCAAGAAGAAGAAAGAGGAAGAACCGTCCGCGGATACGGAATCTGTCCGTCAGATAGTACAAAAGCTCGACCGGATGGAACCCGAGCGGGCCAAGTACATCGCCTCGTTCGCGTATCTCTTGTCTCGTGTCGCCCATGCCGACTTGAACATCAGCGAGGAAGAGACCCGGGCCATGGAGCGCATCGTGTTGGAGCAGGGAGGTCTCGACGCGGAGCTGGCCATCCTGGTGGTGCAGATGGCCAAGACCCACGCAAAGCTTTTCGGCGGCACCGAGAACTTCTTGGTTACCCGGGAGTTCGGCCAGCTGGCCACGCGCGAGCAAAAGCTGGGCCTGCTCCGCTGCCTGTTCGCCGTCTCCGCCGCCGACTTGTCCATATCCTCGGTGGAGGACAACGAGATCCGTCAGATCGCCTCGGAGCTCCAGGTGGATCACCGAGAGTACACCGCGCTGAAGGCGGAGTTTCGCAACTACCTGGCCGTGCTGAAGAAACCCTGATCGGATCGGCTACGGGGTTGGCGATGTTCGGCCCAAGATAACCAGACAGCCTGAACGGATACCACCAATCGGCCCCGTCACTGTTTTACCTTAATTCGTTCTCACGAACGAAGATCAGCTTTCTCGGGATCCAGTCGACCGCCACCAGGGAGCCGTTGGGTAAGAAACACTGGGTGTTGAGCAACCGATGCATCACGCAGCGGATAACGCCGCCGTGGGTGAAGAGGAGATGCCGGCCCGGCGCCAGAGAATCCATAAACTCCGTTACTCTTTCTTCCAACTGTTCGACGCTTTCACCACCCGGAGCACTAAAGCCGCTGAAGGTCAACAGGGCGTCCTGGTTTTTTTTATCCAGGCCCTGGAAAGTCTCCCCCTCCAGATCGCCGAAATGAATCTCCCGCAGACGACGATCGGTAGCTACCGAAGAACCCCAGGCCAATTGGGCCGTGTCCCTGGCTCGACCCAAGTCGGAAGACCAGACGCTATCGAATGACTCCGCTTCGATGTGCTTTCTAAGCCAGCGGGCTTGATCGCGTCCCAATTCGGTCAAGGCCGCATCGGTCCAACCACTCAGCCGACCCTGGGCGTTGTGATCGGTCTGCCCGTGCCGAACCAACCAGACTTCAACCTTTTGCATCGTCAAGCCTCCAAAAAACGCAGGTGGAACCTAGCGCGTCTGGAACCGACAAACAAGCCGTCAGCGACCCGGCTAAGGGCCCGCGCAGCCAGCCACAACGCAATGAGGACGGCCAAGAACCGTCCGACGCTCCGTGCATGCAAAACCTAAAGTATCATTTGATTTTATCGGTGAATCGTTTACCCAAAACCAGTCGTTGAGCCATGCCGGCCGAGAAACCAAACGCACAGGCCATGGTCCGAGCCGTGATTTTGACACACCTCAGGGTTATAGGGTCGAGATCGACTACCAGAGCATATGCTTGAGAGGCATCGACCAGGAGCCAACCGAGCACACTTACGGTTAACAGTCCCCAGGGCCAAGCCAGCAAACCACCCCGCATGGCCAGAGCAGTCAAAAACAAAGGTGCGATCAAACAAAGGCAAAAGGCATCCGCCAGCCCGGAGGCAACCCAGTTCAAAGAATAAAAATCGCCGAACACAACATCGATCACACCGGTTACAACCGACGAGCCGCCAAAGGTAACCCCCAACAGGATCCCGACGGCGAGCACCAGACGCTGTTTGCGTTTAGAGACACCAAAGCCCAGGCCGGTCATATGCATGACTCTGGCCAACTTCCAAAAGCCGATAGCCAAGAAGATGTTGGCCAAGACGCAGGAGCTACCCAGGGCTACATCGATTTCGCCCGCGGTCAAGCCAAATAACAATTCAAATAGAAATCGATCTAAGAATCGGAGGCAAACGAACAAGAAGAAAGTCAGGGCCAAGAAAAGCCACGCCCGGCGCAGATGCTCGCCGGCTTTGAATTTAAAGGCCGCCACGGCATACCCCAGACAAGCCAGCGCATCACCGACAGTGGTGAAGTATCCTGAAAAAAATGCAAACCACGGGTCCTTTCCGAAAAAAAGCTCCATCAACAAGTACCCAATTGTCAACAGAACGGAAAACACCAGCAACAGACACAGTTTCATTGTCCTACCTCGCGCTGAATAATCGCAACCAGGACTTCGGTCACGTCTTCACCCAGGAGCGTCCGTAACATGGGTCGCATGCCGTCCATGAGCTTAGGCACATTCGTGGCGGTCAGTTTTTCCGGTGATAGGCCCAACTCCTTTTTAGAAAAGGTCTTCACCGCGGTCTTGGCGGTGTTCGGCCCAAGATAGCTGGACAAAACGTCGCCAATCAGCTCCGACACGGTTTTACCTTGCATGTCTCTCCAGTGGATAGCTTGCACTTTCTCTGCCGTTATGTGCAAAACCTAAAGTATCATTTGATTTTATCGGTGAAGCGTCTACCCAAAATCATTCGTTGAGCCATGCCGGCCGAGAAACCAAACGCACAGGCCCAAGTCCGAGAGGTGATCATGGTACACCTTTGGACTAGAGGGTCGAGATCGACTATCTGGCCCAATGATTGAAAGGCGTCGACAAAGAGCCACCCGAGCAAACAGGCGACCAGCAACCCCCAGGGCCAAACCAACAAACCACCCCGCATGGCCAGAGCAGTCAAAAACAAAGGTGCGATCAAGCAAAGGACCATGACATCCGCCAGCCCGGCCGCCAACCAGTTCAAAGCAAAAAGATTGCCGTCCATAACAGCGATCACACCGGTTACAACCGACGAGCCGCCAAAGGTAACCCCCAACAGGATCCCGAGGCCAAGCACCAGACGCTGGTCCCATTTAGAGACACCAAAACCCAGGCCGGTCATATGCATGACTCTGGCCAACTTCCACAAGCCAACAACCCAGAAGATGTTGGCCAAAACGCTGACGCCGCCTCGGATTGCATTCTTTACGTCCTCGCTCAAGCCAAATACAGAATCAAACGTAAATACATCGACGAATCGGAGGCAAACGAACGTGAACATACACAGGGCCATGAACAACCACGCCCGGCGCAGATGCTCGCCGGCTTTGAATCTAAGGGCCGCCGCAGTAAACCCCAGACAAGCCAGCGCATCCCCGAAAGTGATGAAATATTTTACAGAAGATGCAAACCATAGGTCCTTTCCGAAAAAAAGCTCCAGCAGCAAGTACCCAATTGTCAGCAGAACCGGAAACACCAGCAACAGACGCAGTTTCATTGCCCCACCTCGCGCTGAATAATCGCAACCAGGACTTCGGTCACGTCTTCACCCAGAAGCGTCCGTAACATGGGTCGCATGCCGTCCATGAGCTTAGGCACATTCGTGGCGGTCAGTTTTTCCGGTGATAGGCCCAACTCCTTTTTAGAAAAGGTCTTCACGGCGGTCTTGGCGGTGTTCGGTCCAAGATAACTGGACAAAACGTCGCCAATCAGCTCCGACACGGTTTTACCCTGCATGTCTCTCCTGTGGTTGGCTGGCACTGCGTCTGTTGGCCCCAATGTTGCACAAATCAACCGATCCGGCAAAATGTTTTTCAAGGCGGAGGGGAGCCAAGCGCGTGCCGGGATGAGCGGGGGGGGCGGGGGGTGAAAGTCCCCCGTTTAGCTCCTAAACAGCACCTGCTCGCGCTGGAACCACCAGGTGGCGAACCAGAGCAGCAGGCCGGCGAAGATGCTGGTGGATAGGAAGATTACGCCCACGTGGGCCCAGTGCTGGTCCAGGTTGCCGGTGAAGATTTCTTTCAGCGCCAGGGAGACATTGACTACCGGGATGGAAGCCATTAGCCAGTCCAGCTTGACGCCGGGAACGAAAGAGACGAAGGCGGGCATGATGATGACCATCTGCAGGGGGCTGGCGTAGGACTGGCCCTCCTTGAAGCTCTTGGCGAAGATGGACAGGGCCAAGAGCAGGGCGGCGAAGATGCCGCTGATGGGGACGATCATCAGCAGGGCAACCAGGGCCTCTTGGATGCTGAAGGAGAAGGAGCCACCGCTGACCAGGGAGATGGTGGAGAAGATGCCCAGATACAACGACACCGAGAGGCTGATGGTGGCCAGGACCGCGGAGACCAGGGCGGCCACCAGGATCACGCCGAACTTGCCCAGGACGATGGAGAGCCGACTCACCGGCGCCACCAGGAGCGTCTCCAGAGTGCCGCGCTCCTTTTCTCCCGCGCCCAGGTCGATGGCCGGGTACATGGCTCCCATGAAAGCGAAGATCAAAATCATGTAGGGAAGAATCTGCGAGAGGAACTTGACTAACATGCCGGGGCCGGGGAGACGCTCGGGACGGACCTTCACCGGGTTGGCGAAGCCGGCGGGAAGCTCCTTTGAAAGGAGCCGCTCCGCAACCATCTGTTTGCCCAAGGATTTGAATATGCGCCGCAGGCCGGACAAAGCCGTGCTCGAGCGGTCGGAGGCGTCGAGGTAGTAAACTCGTATCTCGGTAGAGTCGCCGGATGCGAGCTTTTCCAATGCGTCGTCGGCGAACTCGATGGCCGCGGCGATCTCGTCGGTGCGCACGGCTTCCAGCAGTACTTGCTCCCGCTCTGCGGGATGGTCGTAATCCCGCGGATCCAATTCGGTGACCAGGCGGAAATTGGGGGGGAAGGCGTTCTGGATGATGGCGCCGGGCTCGAGTTTGAAGTCGGAGTCTTCAACGGCGACCCGGAGCTCTGTGGCCAGTTCCTCGGGGTCGATGCCCTTTTTCTCCAGAAGCCGCAAGAAGGCCCGGGGCTCGCCCTTGGTCATGGCCAGCTCGCTCTCGCCCACGCCCTTCGCTTTCAGCAACTCGGCCACCCGCCGGGCCCGGCCCAGGGGGTTGGCCCTCTTTTTGACCTCCTCGACCAGTTCCGGCGCGGCTTCGGGGTTGAGCACCAGGACGTCCACCTGCTCACGGGCCAGCTTCTCCATGAAGTGGGTCATCAGCTCGGAGGTCACCCACATGAGCACGGGGATGGCGACGGTGGGGATGACCAGCATGAAGATCAGGGTGCGCCGGTCGCGCAGGACGTCTACGAGCTCCTTGCAAAAGACTGTACTACTAACCGCCAAAATTTGCGCGCCACGCGCAAATTTCGAGAGTACTGCGCGGGTCATTGGGTTGCGGCGGAGCCGCGCTGTGAACATCGCGCCGAGTCTCATGCCGGCTCTCCCACCAGCTTGACGAACGCGTCTTCCACCCGGCCGGAGGGAGTGCGGGACTTCAGGGCCTCCACCGGCTCGCAGGCCAGGAGCTTACCGTCGTGGATCACTCCCACCCGGTCGCAGAGCTTCTCCATCTCTTCCATGATGTGGGTGGAGAAAAGCACGCATTTGCCCCGGGTCCGGCAGTCTTTTACGAAGTCCACGATGGTGCGGGAGGTGAGAACGTCCAGGCCGACGGTGGGCTCGTCGAAGATCATCACCTCGGGGTCGTGCAAAACTGTGCGGACAATGGAGACCTTCTGCTTCATTCCCGTTGACAGCTTGTCGCAACGCCGGTCCCGGAACTCGTTCATGCCGAACAGGTCGAACAGCTCCAAGATCCGCTGCTCGATGGCCTCCCGGCTCATGCCGTTGAGCCGCCCGAAGTATGTAACCATCTCCTTGGCGCTCAATCGTCCGTACAGGCTGGTGGCCGTGGACATAAAGCCGATCCGGCGCCGGACCGCCTGGGGCTCTTTCGAAATGGAGTGGCCGCAGACCGAGGCCTCCCCCGATGTGGGCTTGAGCATGGTGGCCAAAAGCCGCAGGGTGGTGGTCTTGCCGGCGCCGTTGACTCCCAGGAGCCCGAAGATCTCTCCCGCATGGGCTTCGAAGGAAACCGCGTCTACGGCGCGAATCTCCTCCCGGCCGCGCTGGCGGTCATTGAATATCTTGGTGAGAGATACGACGGAGACCAGAGCCTGGGATCCGGCCGTCATGGCTTGGGGGACCTCTCGATGGGCACGTTCTCCAGGTAGACGTAGCTCCCGGTGGCATGGGCCACCAGGTTGTTGTCCTGGTCCCAGCAGCGCATGTCGGCGATGTCCTGCCGGCTGCCGGATTTCAGGAGCCTTCCCCGGGCCAGCAGATGCGCTTTCAAAACGGGCCGGAACAGGTGGAAAGACATCTCCGCGGTGACCACCCAGCCCTCGCCTTCACGGGCAAGGGCACAGGTGAACCAACCGGCATTGTCCAGAAGGGTGGCGATGATCCCTCCGTGAACGCCCCCCATGGCGTTATCCAGGGCGGCATTGTAGGGAAGCGAGACGTTCGCGCGGTCATCGTCATCGAAGGAGAGCTTCATACCAAACGTCTCGGCGATGGGAGCCCGCTGATTGAACAGCTCCATCAATCTTTCTTTACGGTCCGCAGCCACAACGATTTTCACTACCCCGGGCAAGCATATTTGTCAATCGGGGGTTGATCCATAATCTCCCAGCCCATTTCCGGTCGATCCCAATCTCCCGAGTAAAAAGGGACACTTGCGAGAGGACCGCGAGTAAATTATCTCACCAGTATAGTGGCACCGCGTATATTAAGTTCCTTTGGGTAGTCAATATGTTATATCGAAACGAAGGGGCACCAGTGGGAGATTGGGGTTGATCTTGTAGTTTTCCCTTGAGGTGACCGATGGCTGGAAAACACACCCTGCTAGTGGATCCGGATGAGGAACGGCGTGAAGAGACTATCGATCTGCTGAGAAAGGCCCACATTCACACCCTGACGGCCAAGAACGGAACCGATGCGCTTGAGCGCATGGAAGCCGAGAGCCCCGGCCTGATCGTCTGCGACTCGGAGATCGAGGGTCACAGTGCCCAAGATCTGTGCGAGTACGTTCACGAGTTCGTGCCCGAACCTGTGCACTTCGTCCTGGTTGTTCCGGAGCAGGAAAAGGATCCCGAGGGCGTCCGCATGCGGATGGGCGCCGACGTGGTTTTCGTCCGCCCGTTGACGGAGCGCCATCTTGGCACGGTCTGTTCGCTGTTGCTGCAAATCGGCGAGTTGCGCACCCACGTGATGTTTCTGGAAGAAGAGAACACCGGTCTGCGGCACTCGTTGGGGGCCAACCTGTACCTGGATACGGATACGCAGTTCTATCGCTTCGAAGTTTTCAAGCACATCATCCTCATGGAGGTCAAGAAGGCCAAGCGCTACGGCCATGTGGTTTCCTTGCTGTTGCTTACCTTCGATAAGTACAGCGAGATAATGGGGTGGCTAGCCCCCGATCGGCGGCGGGTTCTCTTCGACATGTTGAAGCAGGCCGCGGTGAAAAACATCCGGGACATCGACATCCCCCTGTTGTTTTCCGAAGACAAGATCCTGGTGGTAATGCCTCACACCGACTTGAAAAGCGCGGCCATCGTGGCCGATCGCATTCGTGACCGCGTAAGGGAAATCAAGACCCCCGGAAGCCTGGCCGAGATCAAGCTGTCGTCCTCCGCGGCGGTGGCCTCAACACAGGGCGATCCGGAAGCCGGCTTCGGCGCGATGATTCAGGGTGCCGTGCGGGGCCTTAAAGAGGCGGATCTCAAGGGCGGCAACGTGGTGATCGTCTGCCGGTCACCCCAGCAGGAAGAGGACGCTTCTTTGAATCCGGATGAGCTGGGCCAGCTGGGCCCGCGGATCTTCTTCTTTTAGGACTGGGAAGCCTGGGGCTCTCCCCAGGCCTTCTTCTTGGCCGCCAGTTCATCGAGGGCCTTGGCAATTTCGGCGGAACCAGCACTGCCCGGCGAGCGGACTTGACCGGCGATCTGCTCCAACAACTGGGCCTCTTCCGCGTTGCGTTGCTTCAGGACGTTGAGCATTTCGGTGAAAGTGTCGAAAAACGCCTTGAGCTCGTCGCCCTTCCTCAACGACCGGATCTGGGGAACATCGCCCTCGCCCAGTTGGCGCAGGTAGCGGGAGATGATAAAGATAGGGCCGGCCACACGGTGGGTAATGAAGATGCCCCAGATGAAGAGAACCAGAGCCATGACGACTACGAATCCCCCCAGGTAGTACATGGTATAGCTATCAACCTGCTGCACGTGGGCCATCATCTCCGCGTCGATCCCCAGCAGATCCCGGTTTTCAATGTTGAGCCGAAAGATAAAGTATCCCAACAACGCCGAGATCAAAACGCCCACCAATACGATGATCAGCGTGTATTTCAGCTGAAATTTCCGATCGATTAGAAAGGTGCGCCGACGAACCCGCTTCGGTCCCTGATTGGATGCCGCTTCCATGTTTCACCCCTCAGGTGGCTGCGTTAGGTATTTGCAACGGCTTGGGGCGGATTGTATGCTGGGTACTTCAATAAGATCAAGGAGATTCTGTCATGAGAAAATGCAAGATGGTTGCGATAGCGCTGGCGGCTTTTTTCCTGGCGGGGTGCTCGGGCGGACAGAAGGAAAAGCCCGAGGTCAAGCTACCGCCCCCCAAGCCCGCCCCCAAGGGACCCAAGCGCATCGTGCTGGTGGACAAGCCCATGCAGTTGCAGGACGAGAACGAGCCGTTTTTCACCGAGGCCAGCTTCGAGTTCGAACTGCCCATGCGTCCCCGCCGGGCCAAGCTCAAGATGCGCTACTCCGGGGTCCCGGGAGCCTTGAGCGAGGACTACAAGATGGGCCGGTACCGGCACCGGGTGCGACTCAACCACCGCCACCTGATGGATCTCAACACCCACAGCGACGGCGAGGACCACGTGGTGGAGTACGACAACTGGATCTCCGTCGGCCGCTTCAAGCGCCACAACCAGCTGACCTTCATCGCCGGCGACAATCAGAGCCGGGAGGGCCGCCCGAACTGCGACGAGTTCGACCTGCGAATGGTGGTCATCGAGTTCGATTGGTAACCTCTCCCCAAACCCCTCCCCGACACGGGGAGGGGCTTTAAAACCAGAAGCGCTTCGGTGTAAGTTCCCCCCTTCCCGTGCCGGGAAGGGGGGCAGGGGGGTTAGGTCAGGGTCCAGGCGGCGGCTCGGGGGCGTCGGGCGGGCCGGGGGGCTCGTGATAGCGCATGCGCCGCTTGATACGTTTCCAGCGCTCGGCCTGGCGCTTGGCTTGGCGGACCGCCTGGAACTCCTGGAGCTTCTCCCACTGCTCCGGTGTCAGGATGGCCTTGACCTTCAGCATCAGCCCGATGCGGTTCTTCTTAATCTTGAGATCGAGAGCGGAGATCTTCTCCAGCTTGGAGAAGATGGCCGCCTCGTTGGGCTTGTCCGCCAACATGAGCTGTTCCAGATCCAGGTGGTTCTTTTGGATCTCGTGACGAATGTCCAGCTTCTCCCGGTCGGCCCGGTAGGTCAGGTCGTCGATCTTCTTGATCTGCTGGCGGTCCAGGCCGAGCTTCTTCATGATCTTGCGCTTGAGCGCCGGCGGTGCGTGGCCGGGGTCGGCCAGCGCCACGGTCGTCCCCAGGCTCAGCATCAGCGCGACCAGCAGGGTGATGGTTTTCCTCATGGTACACCTCCTTGTTTTCAAAAACGTTCTACACTTTCTCCAAGACTTCGATTGGAAAAAGTGCTGGTTTAACCGATATGGGTCGTCGCTGACATCACAAACATACCTGGCAAATATGTTGTCGCGTTTCCATAACAATGCGCCTATATAGCTCAGCCTTTTTGCAGGCCTTCCTCAAGGATTTTGTATGCACCCGGCAGTTCGAACTCTAATGTTTCTTGCGGGGTGTCTTCTTCAAAAAGCAACGCTGCGGAGAAGAGCGTGGTGTCGGCTGCGTTGACGGTGGTTTCTTCGGTGTCGGGCCGGATGATGTCGCTAACCTCATCCAACAGCGCCAAAAAACTCTCATCGGTCCGGGTGGTTTCGTCCGACCCGAAGACGCCCGACAGCACCAGTACGATGCCCAGAATGCCCACCAGCATCGCCGCCGCCGAGACCCAGGCCAGGCGGAAGGCGGACCGCGCCGGGCGAAACCGGTTGGCAACCTGCTCCGAGACGGCCCGGATTTCCTTCAACGGCACACCCTCGAAGTCTCGCACCGTCTCGGCCAATCGAGCGATGGCTTGCGCGGTTTCATTAAAAGAGCGGCAGTCATCGCAGGACGCAACGTGACTCTGCTCTTCCCGCGTCAGTGGTTCACCGCTGACCAGTTTCTCCAAAATGAATTTACAAGTCTTCATCATTTACCTCCCGGTGCATGCGGGTATTGTGGCGAGGCGGAGCGGATCTGACGAACCGCCCTGACCAGGTGGGTCTTGACCGTTCCCGGTTCGATTTGCATGGTGTCTGCGATTTCCTGCACCGACATTCCCTCCAGATAGCGCAGCAAAAGTACGGCCCGCTGGCGAGGGGACAACTTTTCGAGTGCCTTCTGCAACCGACCGGCTTGTTCCTTCAGGCTGGCTGCTTGCTCGGGGGTGGCCGTGGGATGCGGCCCCCAGGTACCGGAAACGTCCCGGGTCTGCCCGACCGCCTTGAACCAGGAAGCCACCTTGGCGCTGAGTTTCCGGCGCCGGATCCGCTTGAGCCCCAGGTTAATCAAGATGCGGGTCACCCAGGTTTTCAGGCTGCATTCCCAGCGGAAGCCGTCCAGGGATAGGTAGGCCTTCAGCAGCGCGTCCTGAACCAGGTCTCGGGCCTCTTCCGAATCGTAGAGAAGCTGACGGGCCAGCCGAAGCAAGCTTTGGGTCTCTTGCTGCAGCAGTCGGTTGAACGCCTCGGAGGGCTTCGCCGCCTCGATGGATTTATTTGCAAGCACGGCCGGTTGCGCCTCCACCGCCACCTCCTCGTCTCTATTCATACCGACCCCTGAAAGTCACAACCGGTATACACACCCGTACAAAAAACTGCTTGTTATTACAATGGAGTAGGGGCCTACATATGCAGTTCGACGACGAATCCGTCACCAAGCTCCTGGTCGCGCTGAATCCGCTGCCCGTCGAACAAGCCCTTGCCCCAGGCCTTGGCATGGCGCAGGTTAGCAGCGAAATCCTTGTGTACCATGCGGGCGAAATCGATCAGGCGGTCGCCCTGGTGAAGAATATGGGGATGCGACCGATCGGTTTCCTTGCCCGGGGTCTTTGAATAAACCCGGATGATCCGGTTCAGAGCGAACAGGTCGCGCGCGAGCTTGGTGAAGTCGGAGTCACCCATGGCGCTCAGGCCCAGTACCTGGATTCCGAGCTCGAAACGCTGTTTCAGCCAGGTCAAGCCGGACTCCGCCGGTTGAAGATCCATCTTGGTGGCCACCAGGATACAACGAATGTTCCGGATGGGATCGTGGCTCTTGCCGGCCGGGGCGTCTCCGCCCACCAGCCGGATCTTCCGCTGATCGAGTAGTTCGGTCACCTGGTTCACCTGCGACTCGATCTGCTGGTCGCCGGCGTCCACCAACCACAGGGCGCAGTCGGCACTGCGGATGATGTCGGTCACCCATGGCTCCATGTAGTCGCGGTTCACCGGCGGAAGGTCCACCAGCTGAAACTGCAGGTTCTCGAACGGAAACATGCCCGGGATCGGCAACCGGGTGCTGATGGGGTAGTCGGCTACTTCCGTCTTGGCGTTGGTAGTGACTTCCACCAGGGCACTCTTGCCCGAATTGGCGGCGCCCACCAGCACCACCTGTGCGGCGCCTTCACGCAGAACCTTGACGGAGAAGCCTCTTTTTCCGCTTTTCTTCTGGAGACTTTCCTTGAGCCTGGAGATCTTCCGCTTGAGGTCGCCCTGCAACTTGTCGGTGCCCTTGTGCTTGGGGATCACCGAGAGCATTTTCTCCAGGCAGGCGAGCCTCTCCGCGGGATCCTTGGCCTGGCGGTACTCTTCTTCCGCGGCCCGGTACACGGGTGTAAGATTTGCCGGCATAACTCAGAGCGTTTTTTTCTTCTCGGGAACTTCCTTCTTTTTCTTCTTTTCTTTTTTTTCCGCGTCCTGACGATATCCAAAGGCCTTGGATAGCTCGGCTATCACGCGCACGTAGTTGTGGGCCGGGTTGTATCGATGGAGCGCGCGGTAGTTGGCCGTTCCCCTGCGGATGGGCAATCCCCGTTTCCAGCCGTGCTTCTTCAGGTAGTTGGCCGCCGAGGCCAGGGCATCGCTCCATTGGTCCAGGTCCACCCGCCCGTCCTGGTCCCAGTCCACGCCAAAGCTGCGGATGCTCGTGGGCATGAACTGAACCAGCCCGACGGCGCCGGCGTAGGAGCCCTTCACCGACAAAGGATCATCTTCAAAAACGGTGAGAAGCGCCTGCAACTCGCGCCCGGCCCAGCGACTCCGGCGTGGGTACTTCAGCGCCAGAGTGGCTAATGCGTTGAAGGTCGGGTACTTGCCCCGGTGAGCCCCGAAGCGAGTTTCCGTGGCGATCAGGCCGCACAGCGCCTGGCGGTCCACCTGGTATTTTTCCTCCACCGCGGCCAGCAGCTTGTCTTTCTCCTCGATAAATTTCCGTCCCCCCTCCAGCACGTCTTTCTTCATGAATATGGCCCGGTACTTCTCGTAGGGCATTCGTTCGGCCGGGCGGATCATGCGCTCGATTACCTCGGGAATCAGCCCGGCACGTTTGTCCCCAAACCAGGTCCGCAACTTGCCTTCGTCGAAACCCGCCTTGGCCAACCTCGAGAGCAGATCCAAAAGCGCGCTTCGCTCTTGGGGATCCTTCATCGTGAACAGACCCGCGCCGTCTCCGGAGGGCGGCAGCAAGCGCCCGTCATCCCCGATGGACGGGGCGCTGAAGCGGAAATCGTCCCGGCTCAGGCGCGCGACCAGCTTGATCCCCCGACCCACGGGATCGGGCCGGGGCCCGCCCGGCTTCACCTGGTAGGTGGCGTGGAGCCAACCGCCAACGAACTCACCGGAGTCCGGATCCAGCTCCGCGTGAAGAACCACGGCGCGGCCCAGCGCCCCGGAGAGATTGAAGCGAGCATAGGTGCAGAAGTTGCCCAGGCTGTAAGCGATCAGGCGCCGGCGGTACACCTCCATTCCCCGGAGCAAATGGGGCCCGTGCCCGATCACCAGATCGGCGCCCGCGTCCACCAGGGCGTGGGTGAACCGGACGAGATGGCCCCGGGGCTCCTTGCCCAGGTACTCCATCTCGTCGGGTACATGGGCGGCCCGGCGGCCCTCGGTCCCTCCGTGGAAGCTCACCAGCACCAGGTCGTGGGTCTGGTCCAACCCGGAGACGACCTCCACGGCCCGGTCGATATCGAGTAGGTTGTAGGAATGATCGGCGGTAGAGAAGGCGACCAGCGCGACTTTCTTTCCCTTGACTTTGAGCTTGGCCACCACCCCGACCGGCCCGGAGTGAGCGATGCCGGCTGCTTTCAATGTGCGTAACGTGCTCTGTCGGCCTTCCTCGCCGAAGTCCATGGCGTGGTTGTTGGCCACGGACAATACGGTGAATCCGGCGTCCTTCAGGTGCCTGGCGTAGGAAATCGGGGTCCGGAAGGCGAAGCACCCCCTGGGGGAGACGCACTTCTCGGTCTTGCCGTCGTCGGCCAGGGGACCTTCCAAATTGCCGAAAATCACGTCGCCCACAAGCAGTTTCCGCACGGGCGGAAACAGCCCGGCTCCCCCGTCCGGCGGAAGATATTCTTCGGACGGGAAGGCCGTGCCCATGTTGATGTCACCGACGGCGCAAACCGAAATCGGCTCTGCCTGGACCACCGCCGCAAAAACGCAAATTAAAAGCAGCCCGGCCATGACCCGGCACATCAAGAACCTCCCACGGAGGCCGGGTTCGGCTGGAAGGTATCCAGCGCGAGTTCCAAGTTGAAACGCTTCAGGAGGCGATGGAAATGCTCCTCGTCCAGGGAAAGGGCTTCGCGAATGATGTTCGTGGCCTTGTCCAGGTCGTTGCTTCCGGCCAGGTGGGCGATCTGATCATCCAGCTCGTTTTTCAAAGACTCGTCCACTTCCTGCTCGATTCCTAGATCCTTCAGGTATTTCTCCCGGGTCAGGGCCAGATCCAGCCGCTGGTTGAAGCTGGCCCGCTCCAGGATCTCCTCACGGAATCCGATCCGGATCTTGATGGTCTCTCCCTCCAGACCTAGTTCATCGATGCGGCGATTGAGCAGGTCAACGTCCATCTTCATTTTCTGGGCCGTCTTGCCGAGCGAACCGCGTTGTTTGGAAAGGTGGCGGCAGATGATCTCCGCCTCTCTCTTGCTCAGGACATCGCCAAGCTTGTGGTAGTGGATACAGCGAATCACGTCCTCCTCGTCCAGGGGGATGCCCGACATGCCCGCGTGGATCGCATTCAGTCGTTGGACGAGATCACTCCGGTCGAACTTCATCTGGTTGATCAGCCCGGCCAACAGCTTGCGGCCTTTTTCCTCGTACAACAGCGCGAATATTGCCCGGGTTCCGCCGTTGCGGTGGTGCCGGGTGTTTTGAATGCGGCTTTGCTTGGAGGGGGGCGGCGGCGGAAGCGGATCGGAGTTCGTGTTCTTCTGCTCAATCTTCCGTTCGCGGTACCTCATCCGCTGGTAATGGAGGGAGCACAGGCCCCGGCTGCGCGCCGGGCGATTGCACCCGACCTCGGAACAGGTTTCTTTCGCGCTCTCGGCAGCCGCCCGGGGATCCTGGCGATAGGTGACCGTTGGGCGGGAGGAAGTGCGGGTACGGATACGGGAGCGGTTGATGACCGCGGGCTTGCCCATCGGAGGAAGCACCTTGGCGGGTATGACCACCGGGGCGGGCATGACCACCGGGGCGGGCATGACCACCGGGGCGGGCATGACCACCGGGGCGGGCATGACCACCGGAACCGGCTTGGGCTTTTTTCGTTCGGCGGTCAGGACCTTGATCTGACCCTCCATCTCCTCGACGCGTTCGGTGAGTCTCTGTACCATTTCCACCAGCTGGTGCAAGAGTCGCGACTCATCGAGGCCGCGGGTCAGCCCCTCGGCTATCGAGGTACCCAGAGCGGTCAGCATGCCGGCAAGCTGGTTCTGTATGGTTTGAAGATCGCTTACATAATCATCCATCTTGGACGCTCCCTCCTGCTCCCCTAACGGTCCTGCTTATTAAAAACGGCGCGCCTTCGCAAACAGCCACAGACTGCCCATCTACTCGAAAACCCCTTGATGTATCGTTTGAAACCGGATTCAGCCAAGGTAGCGTCACTTAAACATAAGCGGCATACCACCCTTGCTATCTGCTATCTATCCAGCTTAGTTAGCAGATTGATTTGTTGGGGTCAAGGGGATCGTTTTCCTTTTGAAAACGAATCCATTGTATTGATAAAAGAAACTGACTGCAGACAAACCACGGGAGAGGAACATGTCGAAAATGCTGTGGAAGCCTTCGCGGGAGCGGGTGGAGAACTCCAATATGTACCGGTTCATGAAATCCGCAAACTCGGAGTTCAGGGATTATGCTCGGCTGCACGACTGGTCGATCGGGAGCATTCCCGAGTTCTGGGCGGCCGTGTGGGAGTTCGTGGGAATCCGGGCCTCGAAGCCGTATTCGAGCGTCGTGGACGACATCAAGAAGTTCCCCGGGGCGCGGTGGTTTGAAGGAGCCCAGCTGAACTTTGCCGAGAACCTGCTGCGGTTTCGCGACGACCGGGTGGCCCTGGCCTTCTGGGGGGAAGGACAGGCGCCCGTGCGAATGACCTACAAAGAGCTGTACGACCAGGTGGCCCGGGTGGCCCGGGCGCTGCGAGACCTGGGAGTTAAAAAGGGGGACCGGGTGGCCGGGTTCATGCCCAACATGCCCGAGACCATCGTGGCCATGCTGGCGGCCGCCAGCCTGGGGGCGGCCTGGTCCTCGTGCTCGCCCGACTTCGGCATCAAGGGGGTCCTGGATCGCTTCGGACAGATCGAGCCACGGGTGCTGTTTACCGCCGACGGGTACCACTTCAAGGGCCGGGAGTTCGACTCGCTCTCCCGCGTCGGTGAGATCCTCCGCGACCTGCCCTCCATCGAAAGGGTAGTGGTGGTCCCGTACACAAAGGACCAGCCGGACATATCCGGGGTGCCCAACAGCGTGCACTACCAAGACTTCAAGGCCAGGGAACCCAACCTGGAGATCGAATTCGAGCAGCTGCCCTTCACCCACCCGCTGTACATAATGTTCACCTCCGGCACCACCGGCTTGCCCAAATGCATGGTCCAGAGCGCGGGAGGCGTCTTGATCAACCAGCTCAAGGAGTTGGTCCTGCACTGCGACCTGCGAAAAGACGACACCATCTTCTACTTCACCACCTGCGGCTGGATGATGTGGAACTGGCTGGTTTGCTCTTTGGCGGTGGGCAGCCGGGTGGTCCTGTTCGACGGCAACCCCTTTCACCCCGATCCGGGGACCTTGTGGAAGATGGCTCAGGACGAGAAGATCACAATCTTCGGCACCAGCGCCGGCTACCTCTCGGCCCTGCAGGCTACCGGCACCAAGCCCAAGGAGGCCTGCGACCTGGCCCCGCTGAAGGCGGTCCTGTCCACCGGCTCACCCTTGTCGGTCGAGAGCTTCGAGTACGTCTACCGGGACATCAAGGAGGATCTCCAACTGGCATCCATCGCCGGCGGCTCGGACATCAACGGCTGCTTCGTCGGCGGCAATCCCATGGGCCCGGTGTACGCCGGCGAGATCCAGTGCCGCTGTCTGGGGATGCAGGTGGAGGCCTTCGGTCCAGACGCAAAGCCCGTAGTCGATCGGGAGGGCGAGTTGGTCTGCCTGGCTCCCGCACCCTCCATGCCCACCCACTTCTTCAACGACCCGGACGGCGAGAAGTACAAGGACGCCTACTTCCGGCAATATCCGGGCGTTTGGCGGCACGGGGACTTCATCAACATCAATGCGCGCGGTGGCGTGGTCATGCTGGGCCGCTCGGACACCACCCTGAACCCGGGCGGCGTGCGCATCGGCACCGCGGAGATTTACCGGCAGGTAGAGGGCCTGGAGGAAATCCAGGACAGCCTGGTTATCGGCCAGAGCTGGAAAAACGACGTGCGGGTGATCCTCTTCGTCAAGATGGCCGCAGGCGCCGAGCTAACCGAAGAGCTGAAGGCCAAGATAAAGAAAACCCTCAGACAGAACGCCTCCCCCCGCCACGTTCCCGCCAAGATCATCGCCGTGCCCGACGTGCCCTACACCCTCAACATGAAGAAGGTCGAGCTGGCGGTCAAGCAGGTCATCGAAGGCAAGGCGGTCCTCAACCGCGACGCTTTACGCAACCCCGAGGCGCTGGACTTCTACGCCGGCATCCCGGAGCTACAGGAAGACTGATAAAAACAGGTCAAGGCGCAATTCTGGTACAATGGGCGTATTGTGTGCCGGTTGATACTCGGGTTGATGCTCGTATGCGTGCTCTCCCCCTCGGCCCTTGCGAGGGTGTCGCAAAAGGTGATAACTGCGAACCAACCTGATAGGGGTAGGAAGGTCCGGTTACCCGGACCCTCCCCCCTCCGAACCGTGCATGCGGATCTCCCGCACACGGCTCTCCGGTCGGTGGTTCACCGCCGAGCGGGTTGACAGGCCT
>JAUXGL010000075.1 GCA_030622135.1 Deltaproteobacteria bacterium | reverse complement strand
TTGGCGACGGGCAGGCGCACCGTTTGATGTGTTGCCGCGCGAACCGTTGTAGGCTCTCTGCTGTGAGTCCCTTAAGTGGTATCAGCCCACGCTCAATGCAGGTGGCAAGATGTGCGGCTCCGTAAAGGTAGCCCGATATGGATCCTGGTCGGTGGCCACGGTCCTGCAGGCGCCCGGCCAGTGCTTCAAGATCGACCCAGAACCGGCTTCTCCCTACACTCGGGATTCGGCTGTAGATTTTTTGGATCATCGCGAGGTCCTTTCATGCCCCCACGGAGAGGAGTGCCGACCGGACCACAACCACAACTGGACCGAATCGCGAGTCGCCGATGCACGGCCGTCACAGCGCCCGCATTATGCGGAGCACGCCCACCGGGGCGCCTATGGAGGATTGGCCGGCGACAATTAGAACTCCCCACGACGACAATTAGAATTCCCCACTTTCAGGGTGTCGATGTGGCGCGAATGATCGATAGTCCTTGCAAAAGAGCAAGGAGGTCATCGATTGGCAGTCACAGACGCTCAGGTGAGGAGACTGATGGAGGAAATTACCAAACACGGAAAGATTGGCAGGGCATCGATGATGTCTGGAATGGATCGGAAGACGGGACGGAAATATGTCAAGTCAGGGCAATTGCCGTCGCAAACCAGAAAGGAGCGTGACTACAGAACGCGGGAGGATCCGCTTGAGAGGGACTGGGCTTTGATTGGGTCGATGTTGAAAGAGGCGCCGGCACTGGAAGGCCAGGCGCTTTTCGGGTGGCTAATGGAGCAAAATCCTGGCAGGTACGAACCGGGTCAGGTTCGAACGTTTCAGCGGAGGATTAAGCAGTGGCGTGCGTTGGATGGTCCGGACAGGGAGATATTCTTCGCCCAGGAGCATCGGCCCGGGGAGGCAATGCAGACGGATTTCACCAATTGCAACAAGCTCGAGGTGACGATTAGCCTCACGATTTTCAATATGTGAATGATGCTGTTGTGAAATGAGGGCTAACCGTTATTGCTCACCGATTTCTACGGTAGTCCTCGTTTGAAACGAGGGCCGATCAGATGCTTTTCAAGAAGACGTCCTGCAGCACGTCTTCCGTCCACTCGCCCATGCTGTTCTTGATGTGCTGCTTGCCTTGGGCCAGGCGGGAGAACGGCTCTGCGTCCTTCTCGCTGATTCCGTAGGCTCCCAGGCGGGGAGCCACGCCGAGCGACTCGATGAACGCCCGCATCGCCTGCGGCGGATTCTCGCGCGCGCCCAGAAGCTCGCCGGTTTTCTCCGCGCGTTCGGGCTCGGCCGCCTGCATCTTCTTTAAAAAGGCGGGGGTCAGGAGGGCCGTGGTCCGGCCGTGAGACAAGCCGTAGCGCACGGTGATTGGGTAACCCAGAGCGTGGGGCACCAGGGTGCCGGTGTTGGCGATGCAGAGGCCGCTCTGTGCGGCCGCCAGGTGCATGTCGCTCCTGGCTCCCAGATTCTCGGGATCCTTCCTCGCGACCGGCAGGCTTTTGACGATACGCCGGATTGCTTCCAGGGCCAGGATGTCGGTGAGAGGAGAGCGACGTCTGGAGAAGTACGACTCGATGGCGTGGCACAGCGCGTCCAGACCCGTGTCCACGGTGACGTTTTCGGGCATGGTCACGGCGAGGGCCGGATCCAGGATGGCGACCCGGGGAAACAACTCCGGCAACACCAGGCCCAGCTTGTCGCCCGCCTTCACGTCGGTTATCAGCGACGCGGCTGTCACTTCCGATCCGGTTCCCGAGGTGGTGGGAACCGCCACCACCGGAAAGGGCGGGTATTCGGGGCGCATTCCGGCGCAGTATGAATGGATGTCCCCCTGGTTGACCGCCATCAGGGCGATGGCCTTGGCCGCGTCGATGGCGCTTCCCCCTCCCAACCCCAGCACCCAGCGAACCTTCTCGGAACGGGCCAGGTCAACGCCGTCCTGGATGGTGTCGGTCGTCGGATTCGGTTCCACCTGATCGAACAGCGAAAATCCAATCTTTTTCGAAGTCAACAAATCGGTCACGCGATCGATCAATCCAGAAAGGCGCGCGGATCGCTGCCCACTGACAATCAGACATTTGCGCCCGAAACGCCCCACTTCATCGGCCAGACGACCCAGACTATCGTCCCCCGCGACAATCCGCGTCGGTGCAAAAAGCTCGAACGATTCCACGAATGCCTTCCGATCCAGGGTTCTACCAAAGATGCTAGCCAAAACCTTTCCCGTAATCAAGTTTCATCAACCGACCGATAACCGGAGTTTTCAGGCACTGGAAAATGTCGAGGCGCGAGAATCTCCGTCCCTGGTCCCCGGTCCCCAAAAACCGTAGCAGTAAATGGGTCTCAGCCGGCGGGTTTCTTCTCGTCCGAATTCTCGCCTTCCCCCTCGGGTGACTCCTGGGGCGGTTCGCAGACGCTCTGGTACTGCTTGAGCACGATCGGAGCGCTCTTGACTCCCAGATCGTGGGATCGATCCAGGTGTCGCTTGGATTCATTGCAGATCCCCAGCCCGATCAGAATGACCGCCAGGTTGTGGTGCGCCTGGGGGAATGATTCGCGCTGGTTCAGGGCTCCCAGGTAGGCCCGGGCGGCCTCCTCGAGGGCGTCGGCCTTGGTGTAGGCCAGGCCGAGGTTGTATTGGGCGATGGCGTTTTCGGGCTCGATCTGAACGGCCTTATTCAGCTCCTCGACGGCTTCGTCGATCCGCCCGGCATTGGTCAAGAAGAGGCCCAGGTTGCTGCGTGCGTTGGCGTCGTCCGGCTTCAAGGCCACGGCCTTGGAGCCGGCCTCGATGGCCTCCTCCAACCGGCCCTGCTGGACCAGGGTAAGCGACAACTGGGCCCAGGCCGTGGCCATCTTGGGATCCTGCCGGATCAGGTTCCGCAGTTCCTTCTCCGATTCCTCCTTCTTACCCGTCTTTCTCAAGAGGATCCCCAGAGACAGCCAGGCCTCGGTGTTCTTGGGGTCGGCTCGTAGGGCTCGCCGGTATGTATCCATGGCCCCGTTGCGGTCTCCCCGCTTTTCCAGGGTCATGCCCAGGTGACAGAGTATCCCGGAATCGTTCGGGTGGAGCTTGTCGGCTTTGCGCAAGTGAGCGATCCCCTCGGGGATTTTGCCCTGCTGGCCGAGCAGCCAGCCCAGGCGATGCTCCGCCCGATAGTCTTTCGGACGCAGGCGCAGCACCTTCCGGCAAGCCGGCACGGCGTTTTCTCCCTCCTGCTCCAGGCAAGCGCGGTGCAACGACTCCAGCGGATCTTCCTGGGTCTTATTTCCCTCCTCCTTGACCTCCATTCCACCACAGCCACCAATTCCCAGTATCAGACAAAGGCACCAGACATTTCGAATCGTTGACATGGTCTCTCCCGGTGCAAAAAACTAAGTCAAACGGACGCTGAAGTCAATGATTGGCGTATTGGGATATTGGGGCCAGGGTCCTGGATAAAAGGGTCGGTTCCTTGACGCCGGTGGGCCGTCGACTTATCCTGGTGGATAATCTTGCGGAGCAACGGTGTTGTATAGGGAAACCATCGGCATCACCATTCTGCTGCTGATTTGCGCGGGAGCCGGCCGTACGAGCGCGGATCCGGAGCCGCCGTCGGTAAAGTTGAGCCTTCCGGTCAAGCGCTTGCTTCTCGAACCCGGAAAGAAAGTGGCGGTGACCATCATCATCCGCGATGCCCAGGGTCAGGGTATGGAAGGACTCCAGCCGGTTCTGGCCGCGTCGGTGGGTACGTTGGGTAACCCAGAGGACCTCGGGAAAGGACGCTACCGGGCCACCTACACCTTGTCTCGGCACCGGCATCCCCATTCGGTCATTCTGGCGGCCAAGCCGCCGGGTGCGCCTCCCGGCTGGACCGTGCTGCGCCTGGGCTCCAAGACCAAACTCCCGGTGAAGACCGAGAAGCCCAACGTCATGGTGACCCTGACCATCGGCGGCCGCTCCTACGGGCCGGAGCAGACGGACGATTGGGGCAAGGTCGAGGTCCCCGTGGAAATATGGCCGGGGGAAGTCGGGGGACAAGCCGTCGCCAAGGACGAGTTCGGCAACCGGACGACTCGGCGCGTGCAGATCCCCGTTCCGCCAACCTCGCACTCCCTGGGTTTCGCCGAAAAAGACCTGCTGGTGGCGGACGGCGAAGACTCGAGCGAGATTTATTTCATTGTCATAAAGCCGGACGGTCTACCGGCCCGGCGGGCCTCCTTTCTGGCTCAACGCAAGCAGGGTGAGCTGTCCAAGGCCGAGCGGATACTTCCCGGCCTCTACCGGTTCACCTACACGGCGCCCGGGAGCCTGACCGCTCGCCAAACCCGCTTGATCATCGCCGTTCGGCCCCATCCGGAGGAAAACCGGCAGACCTTCTCCTTCCGCCTGACCGCGGGGCGGGCGGATCGGATCCAGGCATCTGCCGTGCCCAAAACGCTCCCCGCCGACGGCCGGAGTCAGGCCCGGCTAATGATTGAAATCGCCGACCGCGCGGGCAACCCGCTGGACGACGTGCCGCTTTCGGTTTCCTGCGACCGGGGAGAAATCGGCCAGGTCTCGGGGCTGGGAAAGGGAAAATACCAGGTTCTCTACACCGCTCCGGTGAGAAAAACCGGTCAGGTCGCCTGCATTCTGGAGGTAGACCGCGGGGAACCCACCCCGCTGCGACGTGAGATCGTGGTGGAGCTCATCCCTCCGGTACCGGCCGAGATGAAGGTGCAATCCGATGTGAACCGGCTGCCCATGGACGGGATCTCGCGGGCAATGGTCACCATTCGTCTCCGCGATCGCCAAGGCGATCCCCTCGAAGGAGTTCGCCTGCGCGCCAGCACTCCCATCGGCACCCTGGAGGAAGTGCAAGAGGACGCTCCGGGTCGCTACCAGGTCGCCTACCTCGCCCCCGCGGGGACCAAGAGTACCCGGGTGCGGATATCCATCGAAACCGGAAAGGGTGAACACCGCATATCCAAGGGAGTGGTGATCTTCCTTGATGCTCCAAAACCGCCCCCACCCCCGGTGCCCGGGCTGTCCATCGCACTCTGGGCCGGAGTCATGACCAACTTCGCACGCATCCACTACACGGCCTTCTCCATCGAGGGAACCGTAAAACTTCCCTTCGGGAGGGATCGTTTTTATCTGGCGCTGGAAGGCGGCTTTCGCTTCGGCGGCAGCGACAGCTTCACCGGCCTGGGCGACATGTCCATCCGGACCGATCTGGAACATGTTCCGGTTCACCTGGCGGTCGTCTTCAAGCCATATCCCCAGAACCGGCTGACCCCCTGGGTGGGCATCGGCGCGGGAGCCGAGTTCGTCCAGTGGTCTATTTCCTCGGCAAACGGCGTCCGGGAAAGAGATCACCAAGTTCTTCCGGGCGTTTTCGCATCCCTGGGAGGAGAGTGGCGCATCGGCCCCGGCGCCCTCTTCATGACCATCCGATATGTGTACGCGTACCTGACCGCCCATGGGGAAACCAACCGGATCAAGGGCAACGTGGGCGGCATGGATCTGGGCCTGGGCTACCGCCTATACTTCTGAGGTTGCTGGATGAGGACGTCTGAGTACATATCCCGCGCGCTTGGGTTGATGCCACTGGTTTTCTGGGCCGGATGTGCCACGGAGTCCCCTCCAAATCCATCTCTGTATAAGGTTTGCCTGAGCGCGGAGGATGTGTGCATCAGCGAAGTATATGCGGGTGAGACCCCCGATGTCGCCCTGATCGGAGAGCATTTCCACCCGGCCTTCGAGGTGGATATCGGCAACGCCGACCCACCTCCGCTTATCGGAAACTTCCGAGCCATGATTGCCGACCTACCCATCGACGACGTTCGCAGGAGTACGGACACCCTGCTTCTGGGAACTCTGCCCGGGACGGTCCCCGTGGGTACTCACGACGTGATCGTGGAGATCCCCGGCGGCCGGCGGGCTGAATTGCCAAAAGCGTTCGGCATCGTCGATCCGCTTGCGGTGACGGCAACGCCCGAGCACTTCCGGATTCCCAAAGGCTATTTCTTTGGACTGGATGTAACCCAGCATAACCGCGGAACCATCCCGCTGACCCAGATCACCCTCGGCCTTTCCCAGGAAGGAGCCGGCCAGGTCCACCTCCCGGCCGACTCGGTTCTGGCCGCATTGGGCGGTGAGAGTGCCCTGACCACCACCCTGCCTTTGTGGGCCGAGCGGCAGGGTTTTGTCTCGCTGTTGCTCGAGGTTTCGGCCCGGGTGGGTGATTTCGTGGTGGTGGGCACCCAGGAACCGCTGGTGACCGGCATCTTGGTGTTGCCGCAAGCCGCCCTGGTCGTCTCGGCCGAACTATCGCCGACCGAGGTGGGGCCGGGAGAGCGGTTCGAGCTGATCGTAACCGTGTACAACACCGGAGGGGTGGAAGCCCTGAATGTGGAGGTGCTGGCGCCCGCGGTCAGCGGATCCGGGTCGGCGGCCCTGGACAACCCGAGCCCCCTGGGGCTGAACATTCCCGCCGGATCCATGCGGAAAATCCCCTGGGGCGGGCAAGCCCTGTTGTGGGGGACGGTAGTATTCGCTGCACGGGTCCAAGGCCTGGAGGCCATTTCACAGCGTCTACTGGGCCCGGTCTCCGCCGAATCCGTGAGTCTCGAGATCAGATAGGGATGTCCCTTACCCTGGGAGTGTCCTGCAACTTGATCCCCTGCACCGGTTGTGATTTCATTTCCACCGGATAGCACTTGAGAGGATCGAAGTGGACGAAAAGCAAACTATTCTGGTAATCGATGACGAGGAAGTCGTCCGGATACTCTTTCAGAGCCTGCTGGATGAAGAGGGATACGCTACTCTACTGGCCGAAGACGGCCAACGGGGAATCGAGTTACTCAACCAACACGCTCCCGCGGTGGCCCTGGTGGACAAGAACCTTCCAGACATCTCCGGGCTGGATCTGATCGCCAGCGAGAAGAAACGGCATCCCCACACCGAGTTTATCATGATCACCGGCTATGCCTCCCTGGACTCGGCGGTCAAGGCAATGGAAGTGGGTGCTTTCTCCTACTTGACCAAGCCTTTCGCGGATATGGACGTAGTGATGGATCGCATCCGCGCCGCGCTGGATGTCAACAACCTGCGCGTGGAGACGTCCGAGATGCGCGACCGTCTCAATGCCCTCTCCGGTGAAATAGCATCCGACACCACGGCCAAGAGAGCCACCGGTTTGCAACTCGCTCCGCTGGCCGAAAGAATCAGGCGTACGATCTCTTTTCTGGAATCGTTTCAAAACAAGCGCGATCAGCCGCCCTCGGCGGCCGTATGGGCCCGTACGGTGGACATGATCGAGGAAGAGTGCCGTCAATTGAAACGCCTGCTAGAGGAAACCACTAAAAAACAGGGGTAGTCCACGTGCCCGAACTCATCCTCGCAATCGATCAGGGAACCACGGGCACCACCGTGGCGATCTTTGACCAAAGCTGCGGTATGCGGGCGAAGGTGAACACCGAGTTTAGGCAGATCTTCCCCAAACCCGGCTGGGTCGAGCACGACCTGGAAGACATCTGGGCATCGGTCATCACGAGCATTCAGAAGGCACTGGCAAGCTGCGGGGCCTCCGGCGGGGACGTCCGGGCCATCGGAATCACCAACCAGCGGGAAACCACCGGGGTGTGGGAACGGGCCGGGGGAAAGCCCCAGCACAACGCCATCGTTTGGCAATGCCGGCGTACCACAAAGTTGTGCCAGGAACTGAAAAAAACCCACGAACCCCTCTTTCGCGAGAGAACCGGGCTGGTTCTCGATCCCTATTTCTCGGGCACCAAGCTGCGCTGGCTACTGGAGCACGTGGACGGTCTGCGCAGCCGCGCCGAGCAAGGCCAGGTCTGCTTCGGAACCATCGACAGCTTCCTGGTCTTCCGTCTCACCGGCCGACAGAAACACGTCACCGACGTTTCCAACGCCTCCCGCACCCTGATGATGAACCTACAGACACTCACCTGGGACCCGGAGCTTTTGCAAATACTCGGGGTCCCTCCAGCCATGCTGCCCGAAATCCGACCCTCATCCGAGGAGTACGGAACCACCCGGAGCGTGGAAGGGCTTCCCGACGGCATTCCCATTTGCTCGATGGCCGGCGATCAGCAAGCCGCTCTCTTCGGACAGGCGTGCTTCCGGCCCGGCCAGGTGAAGTGCACCTATGGAACCGGAGCATTCGTTCTCATGAACACGGGCGACCGCCCGGTCAAGAGCTCCCGGGGCTTGCTTACCACGGTGGGATGGAAGATCGGCGACGAAGTGGTCTATGCCCTGGAAGGCAGCGTGTTCATCGCCGGCGCGGCCGTGCAGTGGCTCCGCGATGGTCTGGGGATCCTCTCCGAGTCGGCGGAGATCGAGAAGCTGGCCGCTTCGGTCGACTCCAGCGACGGCGTGGTGTTTGTCCCCGCGCTGGTGGGGCTGGGCGCCCCTCGCTGGAACCCCGATGCCCGCGGCATCGTCACCGGCATCACCCGCGGAACCACGGCCGCCCATCTGGCCCGTGCCACCCTGGAAGGAATCGCCTTGCAGGTACGCGACGTGGTGGAGGCCATGCGCCAGGATCTAAACCGCGAGGTTGCATTCCTGCGTGTCGACGGAGGCGCGTCCAGAAACGATCTGCTGCTTCAATTCCAGGCCGACTTGCTGGGCATGGATATTCATCGCCCCCGGATCACCGAGACCACCGCTTTGGGTGCCGCGCTGCTGGCGGGCCTGGCTGCCGGAGTTTGGAAAAACAGAAACGAGATCTTGGACAACTGGCGGCCGGAAAAGAAATTCAAGCCGCAACGCAACGCCAACGCGGTCACGACCCTCCTGGCCAAATGGGAAGCGGCCGTGGCCAAGGCCTGAACGGGACGAATCGAGCCATGCCCGAGCAGTTTTTCCAGCCCCAGCCGTTTGGCAAGTACCTGCTTACCGAACGCATCGGCGCCGGCGGCATGGCCGAGATCTTCCGCGCCACCGCCTTCGGGGTGGAGGGCTTCACCAAAGAGATTTGCATCAAACGCATCCTGCCAACCCTGACGGCCGACGACGTCTTCATCAAGATGTTCGTCGGTGAAGCCAAGATTTCCGTTACCCTCCACCATGCCAATATCGTTCAGGTGTTCGATCTGGGCCGGATCGGGGAGCACTATTTCATTGCCATGGAGTTGGTGCGCGGGCGCGATCTCTTAGAGATCATCAACCGCTGCCGCTCCAACCGGCGGCGCATACCGATTCCTATCGTTCTCTACATCCTGGCTCAGGTCTGCCGGGGGCTGGACTACGCCCACCGGGTCAAGCAGGATGGCCAGCCGGCGGGCATCATCCACCGGGACGTGAGCCCCTCGAATATCCTGGTTTCCTGGGAGGGCGACGTCAAAGTAGCCGACTTCGGCATCGCCAAGGCAGCCCACAAGGACGATAATACCACCACGGGTACCCTGAAGGGAAAGTACGGATACATGTCCCCGGAGCAGGTATGCGGAGATCCCGTCGATCACCGTTCGGACATCTTCGCCGTAGGAATCCTGCTCTATGAATCCCTGGTGGCCAAACGCCTGTTCAAGGAGGAAACCGATCTGGACACTCTGGAGAAAGTGCGCTCCGCCCGGATCGACGGCCCGCCTTCGGCGGAAAACAAGAAGGTCACCCGAGAGATTGACCGGATCGTCCTCAAGGCCCTGTCCCGGAATCCCGCGGATCGTTACCAGACCGCCGGTGAGTTGCACGACGCCCTGGCCGATCAGCTCTTCACCGCCGGAAAGCGAATGGATTCCAACGCACTTTCCAAGTTCATGCGCCATATTTTCACCAAAGAGATTCGGGAGGACGAAGAAAAGGACAAGGAGCGCAGCAACCCGAACGTACCTTTGTTTCAGCAGAAAGCTATCTACGGCCCTCCGACACCCACACCTTCGGCGTCGCTAACCCGACCGGACCTTCTTCCGGGGATCGCCCTCCAGCCGATCAAGCCCCCCATGTCCTCACTGGTCATCGGCGCCCTGGTCACGCTGATCATCTTCCTGGTGGCCGGCGGGGTTGTAGGTGTCTACTGGTACCTGACCCGTCCCGACTCCATTCCCCAAACGTATGTCGGTGCCGCCAAGCTCGCCAAGCCCCCGGCGCCGCGCCTGGGAACCCTGTCGATCAGTTCTCAACCCCGCGGCGCCGAGATCTCGGTCAACGACCAAACCACCAATCTCAAGACCCCGGCGCTGGTTCACCAACTGGACCGGAGCAAGGTCCACACGATAAAGCTCACCGTCTTGGGCCACAAGCCCTGGTCGAAAAAGGTGCAGTTCGGAAGCATGGAGATGGTGGCCCTGGACGCCCAACTGACCCCGCTGCCCAAGAAGCCGCCGAAGCCACCGCCCCGGCCGCGATTTGGTACTTTGAACGTCAACGCCGTGCCGGTCTGGGCCTACGTGAGCATCAACGGAAAGCGCCAGCCCAAGCCAACGCCCATCTACAACCTGAAGCTCAAGCCCGGCACCTACGAGATCCGCCTGGAGAACCCCAAGCTCAAGTTGGTCAAGAAACAAAAGGTGACCATCCGAAAGGGCAAGTCGGTGGATCTGGTGGTAAAGATGAGATAACTACCGGTAGACGTCGATCTTTATCCCGCTGTCCCGGGTGATATACAGCGTGAGGGGGACGGTCGCCGCTCCCGCTGCGATGACCCCAACCGCGGTCCAGAACCACCACGACTCGTACCAGGTGGCCCCGCTGTCTGGCGGATGCGGCGGTGGCAATGGCGGCGGCAGCAGACCGCCTCCCCCGTGGATGTCGTCGGGAAGCTTTCGGCTGATATCGGTCTTGGGGGACGGCTTCCGGTTGTCCTGGAGCCAGCCTTCCACGCTCTCCACAACCTGCGCCAGTTGTCCCTCCTCTACCGCGAAGATGCCCAAGGGATTCACCTGTTGACCCCCCGACTCGAAGATGCCCAGTTCCAGCATGGCCCGGCCGCCTTGGTGGGAAACTATCGCCAGCAGCAGCCAGTCGGCACCCACGGCGTTGGCGAACTTCTCCACGTCCTGCGCGCTGGCCTGGCCGATCCCCGCTTGACCGATGCGGTTGCGCAAGCGCACCCAGCGAATGCGCTGGCCTTCCGCCAGGAATACCTCTTTCTTTTCCAGCGCTCCGGGCTTGACTCGCAGCACACCGGACCAGGTCTTGTACCCGTCGTGATTCACGGTGAAATAATGTTCCCCCGGATAAACACCGGGAATGGTGATGGGGGTGTAACCCACCAATCTCCCGTTCATGTCCACCCGGGCTCCCCGGGGCCTGGTAATCAGGGAAATGGACCCGGTCATGGAGGTGAGCAGGCGCTCCCGCTTCCGGTTGAAGCTCTTCACCACGACGGGATTGACCGTGGTGTCGTCAAGCTTCCGCTGGGGGTTGAGCAAAAGCACCATGCGATACTCGTGCGCGGCCTTGCGATCCTTGCCCAGGGCCTGGTAAGTCATACCCAGTTGCAGGTGTGCCTCCTCCAGGTCGACCAGACTGTCCAGCGAGGAAAAAATAGCCCGAAGGATCCGCAACGCTTCGGTAAACTCCCAGATGGCCTGCTTGGGCTTGAGCCGCTCGGAAAACCCCTTGCCCTTCTTGAAGTGCTCGCGGGCACTCATCTTATGCGGCTGGATGGATCTCTCCGCGGGCTCCTTGAAAAGAGCTTCGAGCTCGCGTTGAGGCACCATGCGCAGGCCGGACCGGGCGTCTAAAAGCCCGCGGAACGCCCGGAGCGTACGCACATCCCGATCGCGCCACTCCGGATCCGGCCGGGGAGTCACCTCCATCAGCAACACCGCAGGCTCCGCCGCGGGGGCAATATCGGAAAGCAGAAACACAAGGGTCAGGGCAATTGCGCGCAACACCGTAGGTCTACTCCACGGTAAAAAGCCTCAGTTCCGGAAAAAGGCTGCTGTCCAGATCCGCCGAATCCGACCAGGAACAAATGCTAGCCCCTCCGAAATCCTCGTCCACCACCCGGATCTCCAAACCTAAAAACCAGCCCCGCCGAGGGTCCGAGACCAGCTCCAGATCCTTCCAGGGGAGAGAAAGGGAAATCGAGTACGATCCGGCAGAGGTCGTGGCTTGCACATCCCCGGTGAAAGTGAAGGCCTGGGTCACATCGGTTGGGTCGTTGCCCCGGGTGATTGCCAAGTTTCCGCCGGCCGTGGAGGTAATGCGGATGAAACGCGCCGGGTCAACGACCGGCGGTAAGTCGTTGACCAGATCCAGGTAGATCTCCACCCGGTCGGCTCCTTCCGGAGTCCCGGCGGTCCGCACCTCGTCGTCGGGAACCATCACCGTGAGCGTCAGAGCTTCTGCACTCCAGGTTCCGTTCAATTTGACTATTCCGTCACTGCAGGGAAACGAAGTAAATGCCTTCCGGCTTTGCAGAAGATCCAGCAAGGGAACCCCCAGCACCAGCGTGCCGAATTCTTCGGGCCGCAGTTCATCCCCGACGCTATCACCGTCGAATTGCCAGGTAGCCACGGCCACCGGGTCTTCGCCGTCCTTGTCGTAGATCCTCATATCGAACCCGATTTGCCGGTTTTTGCCGACGGATGAAAGCGGCATCACCATGCTGGTCAGGTAGCCGCCGGTAATCTCCCCCGCTACGATGTTGGATACGCCGTCCGGGGGATCGGGCCTTCCGTCCGCGGCTATGGTCACCACCCGGTCTTCCAGGTACACCCTAACCGCGTCTCCGTCGGTCAGCGCGCCGCCCACCGGCGCGGGCGTGTACCGATCGTCGCGGACCCGGACCTTGATCAACAGGTCGTTCCCCTGCCACAGCAAGGTAACCAACGCCGAGAGGTCCTCCTGCCCGCCGATGGATCCCACCTCCAGGTGCCGGTGGTCCATGAACATGGCCGGCGGCTTGCCGGCGAACGGGTCCGAACCCCGCTCCTGCGCGTGGATCCTGGTGGCCAACGTGGTGTCCAGCTCATAGAAAAAGACGGTGAGGGTGGAATCGATCCCCTCGACCAGGGACAGGTAGGGTCCAAAACCCTGGGCCACCGGCCGGTCCAGCCGGTCAAGACCGATGATGTAGGGCGCTCCCCTCTGGCCACTCCCGACCAGCCCGGGACCGAGTTTGGACTTCAAAGCGGCGTTGCCCAGGGGATGAAACTTGGCCCACTCGTTCACCAGGCCTATTTCCACTCGGTCCACCAACACGAAGGGATCCTGGGTTTGGCCGCGACCCGCGTGGATGGGCGCCAGGAGCAAACGCAGGTTGCCCTGGATATCGTCTCCACAACCACCGAGAAGAACCGAGAGTAAAAACAGTGTTACGAACTCCTTCCCCATCGTACCAGCATACCCAGAAGCGCCAGAAGCGCAAGTTATGCAAAACCCCAGAATCTTCCAGCGCGATTGACATCCGCGGTCATGCGTGGCATGGGGTGGGGATGGGAAGGTTTATGCGCTGGATAGTCATTTTTTGCGTGGTTTTTTCGGTGCCTGGGTGGGTTTGGGCTGGGGATGTCGATCCCATCGAGGATCCCGAGGTGTTGGGATCCATGCCCGAGCCGGACAGTGCGGTTTACCGGTATCTGAGGGCTCGCAGGCTCAAGTGCACCAGCAAGTGGTTAGAGCTGGGGACGCCGGTGGAGATTTGCATTGGCGGACGGACCTATTCCTATACCGGGCCCGCCCTGACGGCCAAGAAACCGGATACGGACGGGGTGGTGACGTTGGGGGTGCTGGGAGCGACCAAGGATTTCAGCGAGGACAGCCGGAAGGCGCTGGGTAAGTTTTTAAAGAGGTTCAAAAAGGAGCGGGTGGACGCGCTGGTGCTGGTGGGAGACATCGCCGCCAGCGAGCTCGAGATCACCCAGGTGCTCTTGACTTGCGCCAAGACCGGGCTTTTGGTGCTGGCGGTCATCGGAAACTCCGAGGGGCGGGCGGCGTTCAACCGGGCCATTCTGGCCGCCATGAAGGTGGCGCCCAACGTGATCAACTTCAACATCGTCCGCCGGGTGGACCTGGGCGGCGCGGTGCTGGTCAGCTTGCCCGGGTACCGGTACAAGCGCTTCGTTCACCAGGCTAACGGCTGCCTATACAAGGACCGAGACCTCAAGGCCCTGGGCCGCATTGTGGAGGCGGCCCGGCCGCCGGTGGTGCTGGTGAGCCACGGTCCTCCCGCCGGCCGCGGGAAGGACGCGCTGGATTATGCCGTGGAGGCGGGCAACGTCGGGGACGTGGGCCTGGGTGGGTTGATCGGGAAACGCAACATTCCCTTCGGCCTGTTTTCCCACATCCTGGAGGCGGGTGGGCAGGCGGTCGATGGCCAGGACCGCGCCGTCGAGCCGGGCAAGTGGGTGGAGAAACTGTACATCAATTCGGGATCCGCCAATCCACTGGCCTGGCAACTCAACTCCGGCGAGCTCAGCTGCGGCATGGCTGCGGTCTTTAGGGTCAAAAAGAACCGGGCCAACTACACTCTCATCCGCCTACCCTGTGGAAAGTAAAAACACCCAGCTCAAACTCCACCAGCGCATCGAGTTGGAAATCGACGGCGTGGGTGCCTCGGGCGAGGGTGTGGGCCACCTGTGCGGCCGGGCCGTGTTCGTCCCGCGGGCCTTGCCGGGGGAGTTGGTAGCCGCTCGGGTGGTGCACCTGGGCTCCAGGAAGGCCGTGGCGGAACCGCAGAAGATCCTGCGGCCTTCTTCAGATCGCATAGTTCCGGTCTGTTCCGCCTTCGGCCGCTGCGGTGGCTGCCAGCTCATGCACGCGGACTACCCGGCCCAGATCGGGCTGAAGCGCGCAATCCTTCAGGATGCCCTGCGCACCATCGCCAAACTGGAGCCGGTATCCGTCCCGGTGGCCCCGGCCCCCGGCCCGCTCGGCTATCGCAACCGCGGCCAGTATCCCGTCGCCCGGAAGAAGGGCAAGGTGGTGACCGGGTTCTACGCCTCTCGTTCCCACGACGTGGTGGCGGTTTCGGAATGCCACATCCACGATCCCCGGGTGGATCGGGCGGTGGCCTGCGTGCGGGCCTGGGCGGGGCACAAGCGGGTGCCGGTCTACGACGAGCGTCGCCACCGCGGGTTTCTCCGGCACGTGGTGGTTCGGGTGGCCGAGGGAACCGGCGAGGTCCTGGTGGTCCTGGTTGGCCGCGGGGAGCAGAGCCTGCCGGTGGGCGACCTGGTGCGCCGGCTGCAAAAGAAGTTACCCGGGATCGTCGGGGTTTTGTTGAACATAAACCCGGCGCGCACGAACGTGATTCTGGGCGGGAGCAACCGGGTGCTGTGGGGCCGGGGTTGGGTGGAGGAATCGTTTCTATCGTTGAAGCTCAAGCTGTCGGTGGGTTCGTTCTTCCAGGTCAACACGGCCCAGGCCAAGGTGCTCTTCGGCAAGGTGCGCCGGTTCATCGGCAGGCCCGCCGGCGCGGTGGTGGACGCTTACTGCGGCGTCGGGGTCCTGGCCAGTCTGCTTTCCAAAGCAGGCCATGAGACCGTGGGGATCGACTCGTTCGCCCCGGCGGTGAAGGACGCCGAGATCATCGCCGCTGACAACCGCGTTCAAACCGCCGTCTTTCACTGTGGCCGGACGGAGAAACTTCTCCCCCGCCTGGTCTCACACGGCATCAAGCCAAAAGCGGTGATCCTGGACCCCCCCCGGAAAGGTTGCGCCCCCGAGGTTGTCGATGCCGCGGCAGAAAGCGGCGCGGAGAAGATCGCCTATATAAGTTGTCACCCCGGCACTCTCTCCCGCGACCTCAAGCGCTTCTTCGATCTGGGCTACCGCCTGGAAACCATCGAAGGGGTGGACATGTTTCCCCAAACCTTCCATCTCGAAGTCTTCGCCGGCCTGGTAAGAACCTGAATGAACCGTATCCGTTCGGGTACTACCTAAACGATATCCATACCACCTTGGGATCGTAATCCTGCGCACACCCCAGCTCGACCTTGATCCTCCCCGGCTCCACTTCGGCAATTCTCCCGCAGCGCCTCCCCAAAAGCTGACCCTTCCGCACCAGGTACACGTGCCCCTCTTGGCCCACCAGCGCGGCCGCCGCTCTTTTCTCGGTCACCGCCGTTCCGGCCAGCCGGAAGCGGGAGAGCGGCGTGGCGGTGGGATCGAAACGCAGCGGGCAGCCGGTCCCCGGGCAGTTGCGTTTTGGGTGGGGGAACAGGGAGATCGGCTTCCCGCCGGCCCCCCTGAGCACCGCCCGGGAGGTGCGGATACGCCGCAGCTCCCGCCCGTCTTTGAGCTTTTCCCCCTCGGCCACCCAGCGCAGGCGGTCGCCGTCGTTGAGCAGCGCCAGGGATTTCTGCTTTCCCCGGATTACCGCATACAGGCGATCGTCCCGGTGGACTTTCGGTTTTGTCCCGCAGGCTTTCAGATCCGCCTCGGCGCCGGCCGAGATCAAGAACGTCTTGCCGCCCGACCGCTTCAGCGTCTTCGCCTGCCCGGCGAGCAGGAGAGCCAGCAGGCGGTTGTCGACCACGTCGCGCACCCGCAGGGTGAGGAGAGGATCTTCCCCGCAGGCGATCACCCCGGGCCGCCCGGCCAGCGCATCGACCAGAAGGGACAGGGGCGCGTCCGCGGCCGAGAGATCCACCCGGGCGGCTTGGCTTTTTTGCTGTTCGGGGGCGAGGCCTTGGGCCTCGCGGCCGGGCGGGAGGGCGGCCATGAGCTTGTCGTCTCCCGCGGGAACCAGTCCAAGGGCCCAGAGCACGCCGGCGGCCAAGTCGCGAACGGGCAGGTCCCGCACCAGGACGGTCAGCGTCTGGCCGGACGCGGGCGGGATCACGCCAACCCGGGACACTTTCGAGAGCAGGACGAACAGGTTCTGCGGGGATACCTTTTCAAACTGGAGTGTGATCGGCCGCTTTGGAAACATCGCGGCGCCGGGCGGTTTGCCCTTCAGCCGATCGGAGGCCACCACCACCGCGCCCAGTTTCCGGGTGGGCAGCTTGAGCTTTAAAAAGAGCGGGCCCAAAAGCGTGCCCGGGGGCCCGGTTCCCTGGTTGGGAATGTAGGCGGTGAGCGGCGGGCCCGGTTTGTAGGCGGCGATGACCTGGGCCTGGTCCACCTGGCTGCAGAGCAGCAGGGCGTTGGCCGGATCCAGATCGTGCGCGTGCAGGCCCCGGCCGGCCGCCGGTTTTTCCGGCCGGACTTTCAGCCCCTCCCAATCGAGGCGGATGGATTTCGAGATTCGCGCGGCCCGCAGGGCTAGCTCCTTGATGAAGGTCTCCTTCGAGGCCCGGTCGCAGGCCTCGGCCGTCAGGGATATCGCGTTCTGCTCCAGCCGGGCCGCGGACACGAACACCGCCTCAACGTCGAGGAGCGGCCGTAAAAAAGCGATGTAACCGGCCAGCTTCTCCCGCCTTTTTTCAAACCACTCCAGGTTCCCCTTCAGCTTGATCAGCTCGTCGTCCGAAGCTCTTGGATCCGGCCGGTCGCCCTGAATGCGCCAGGCCGAAAGCCGCAGTTCGAATCCCGCGCCCAGCGTGCGCAGGCGGTAGGGCGGGGTCAGGGCGATGCGGGATTCTTTGAGCTTGCCCAGCCAGGCCAGCACCAGCTCGGATTTTCCCTGCAGAGTGACTTCGGTCCGTTCCAGGGCCACTCCCGCCAGGTTTCGCCCCCGCTCCGGTCGCAACTCCACCTTCAGGCGGGCATGGCGGCTTTCCATCTCCGTGGGGATCCGGTCGTTTGGCGCCGCGGCCATCCGGCCGGCCAGGTCCTCCAGGCGGGCCAGGAGCAACTCGCGTTCGTGGAGAGTCAGCTTCTCTCCGGCCCCGGCCAGAAGCGGGAAAACAAGAACGGTTGCAAACAGGAGACAGCGACTCATCTAGACCTTTTGTGTTGCTTCACGCACCGCGGAGGATCGTAAGGGACCGAACAACACATTTCAAGTAACTTGACATCATTAGATGTATAAGTTATATTTATACCACGCAGGGGAGTGACCAATGGCCTACGCGCGAAGAATTCAGCCTCTTCTGAAGCCCGAACGGCACCAGCTCACATCGGACATGGCCGGAATCGGCATGAACTTTGATGCGGAGCCGAACCGGGAGGCCAATGTTGAGGACACGATCTACTTCGCCTCCATCGATGGGATGGAGGCGGGCGACTTGAGGACTCTCTCGGTTCTCACGACGTGGATGGATATTTACTCACCATGGATCATCGTTGACAGACTTGCCAGGCTGGTCGTGGACACAGGATCGAGAAGGGTCCTCGCATACTGGGCATCGATTGCGAGATGGAAACGGCACGACAGTCGTTTCTTTCGCCTTGCGGGGCTGTATCGGGGGCGCAGAATTAACTTACTTCCGAGCGGGACGGATTTCCTGATTAGCCGAAACGGCGAGGACCCGCGGTTCCAGGCAGTGAGTCTTCGTGTTCCCATGAAGACTCTGAGGCAGAGGGAGATGGACGTGATTTCCCCCGGCAGAGTTCAGAAGAAAAATTTGTTCATCCGGTATCGAATCATGATGGGGCCGACCTACCGGTCCGATACGTGGGCGATGTTGGATCTGCATCGAGATCTCACGCCGGCAGAGATCGCTCGTCGGACTTACAGTTCATACCCAACCGCCTGGCACGTAAAGAAGGACTGGGAGACGATCAATGGAAACCAGGAAAGAGGAAGGTAAAGGAGTCACCGCTAACGTCATCGAGGAGTTCGATCGATTTCTTGAGGTTAGGGGACTTAATTTCCAGGGCATTGTAGTGGGAGCGGCTCCTCTGATACTTCTGGAGATAATCGACAGGCGTACCATGGACTGCGACGTCCTGGACCCGAGAATTCCTGTGGATGTAAATAAGGCTTCAGTAGAGTTCGCGAGGCAGAAAAGCGAGTCTGGGTATGACCTTCCGGATGGATGGTTAAACAACGGACCGGCGTCACTGAAGGATGTTCTACCTGACGGATGGCGTGAACGCATCAGTGTTGTCTACGAGGGGAGAGCGCTCACACTGCATACCCTGGGGCGCATGGACTTGCTCAGGGCCAAGCTCTTTGGGTACTGTGACCGGGGGACGGATCTGGAGGACTGTATCGCTTTGAGTCCGTCCATGGAGGAGCTTGAAGAGGTCATTGTTTGGGTGAAGGAGCAGGACGGCAATCCCATGTGGCCGGCTCACGTCGAAGATCAGTTCCGGTTCCTTGAAGAGCGTCTCAGGATACACACGGAGTGACACCCTGAAATCGTCTCAGCACCGGCGTCGAGGAAGCCGGAGAGGGGGACGTAGCTTCATTGTTTACATTGTTATCGACGCTTGTAAAGTGGCCGGGGACGAAGCCCGGAGTGGATCCGGGTGGCGCCGACAGAGCTTCGGGGAGGAAGCCGGCGGCGAGCGGTGGTGGTGCGGGCAGCGCTGGGGTGGATAGCGGTGCGCGTCTGTGGCTTGCCGACCGCCGAAGTGGCGCGGGTTTCATGAGTGTCCCCGGTGAGTATCTTGCGGCTGCAGGGTCGAGGGAGAGAAGCGCTCGACGAGCGCGGGATGGATGCTGAGCGGATAGCAAGAAAATGTAAATAATGAAGCAACGTCCCTCTTCTCCCTCGGTGTTCTTCAGGAGGTTGCGGGGAAAGGAGTGATTGCCCATCCCCGCGGGTTGCAGTAGCATCGTCGAGAGGAGGTGGTCCATGTCAACGTTCGCAGTGCTGATCGAGCAGGACGAGGACGACGTGTACATCGCGTACGTGCCGTCTCTCCCTGGATGCCATACCCAGGGGAGAACCATCCCGGAGGTGGAAGAAAGAATCAAGGAAGCCATATCTCTATACATAGAAGTCGCCAGGGAGCGGGGGCAGCCGATCCAGCCGAGCCGGTTCGTTGGAGCGCATCAAGTAGAGGTAGCATGAGCAAACTGCCGCTAATCTCGGGAAAGTCGATGTGCTCGCTCATCGAGAAGATCGGATTTTTCAGGGTTCGGCAAAAGGGCAGCCACGTTTTCATGACTCACCCAGATGGAAGGAACGTCGTCGTTCCCGTACACAAGGGCGAAGACCTCGGCCGAGGACTCATCAGGACCATTCTCAAGGAAGCGGACCTGACCAACGATGATTACCTCCAGCTGAGAAATAAATAGGTTTACCGCCTCCGTGAACGAAGCCAGCACACGTTTTTCGGGGCTCATCCTCGTAAAACACGAAGCCGGAAAGGTTCGCCCGGCGGCAGCCTCTCCGGCTCCCGGCCGAATGCAAGTGGTCGGCAAAAAAGGGGGAGAGAGGGAAGAGAGGGGGACATAGCTTCATTGTTTACATTGTTATTGACGCTTGTAAAGTGGCCGGGGACGAAGCCCGGAATGGATCCGGGTGGCGCCGCATGAGCGTGTTGGGTTCATGGAACGGCTGCAAGCCCAGATTGCCCGTATGTTCGGAGTGGCGCCGGCAGAGCTTCGGGGAGGAAGCCGGCGGCGAGCGGTGGTGGTGCGGGCAGCGCTGGGGTGGATAGCGGTGCGCGTCTGTGGCTTGCCGACCGCCGAAGTGGCGCGGGTTTCAGGAGTGTCCCCGGTGAGTATCTTGCGGCTACAGGAGCGAGGGAGAGAAGCGCTCGACGAGCGCGGGATGGATGCTGAGCGGATCGCAAGAAAATGTAAACAATGAAGCTACGTCCCTCTCCCCGTCCCTCTCCCCCCGGGAATCGAACCCGCTCTGGGCGTGTCGACGGGTGAATTGGACTTCAGCGTTTCCTGGCGGCTCAGTCAACCGGCGTATCGGTCTGGTTCGCTGCGATTCGGGCCTGCGGCAATCGCGCCAGGGAGGTGCCTGGCGATCCCATCGACGTACCACTTTCACGTTTCGCTGTGCCACGCGTCATCGGGCGTCTTCGACGTGTGCCGACGAGTAGCCGCTTAACTCCTCGGCCAGCTCCTACTTTCGCTGCCGGCCGCGCGGCACAAGCTCGACCAATGGTGCTGATTCCAAGCGTTCGGTGAAGAACAGCGGTCTCTGCCCTTCCAGCTCGCGGAGCCGTCGCAGAAATCCGCCGATACCTGCCCGGCAGAGGTTGAGTTCACGCGCGACAGTCTTCAAGTCAGTGCCGAAGAAGGGTTCAACTGCGTGGGTGAGAGCGTTTCTGGATGTCCGAAGCTTCTGGAAGTGATCCCACTCCTTGCTCCCGGACAAATCAGCCAATTTTGATTTCGTGAAGGCTGCGAGCCATTGCTCTATCCTATCGACAGTTCGGCTAACGCGTGCTAGCTCCTTCACCGCCTTGCCATTGCCGTTGTGCCTGGCGATGTGGACGTACCTGTTGATGAACGCATCGACAAGCGACATGCACGAATGCAAGTATGCCCTGTATGCACGCGTCGTCCTGCTTAGACTGTCTTCGTAGCTGTGTTCCCTGGCCGCTTCCCGGTGGTCGAGTATATCGGCCATTAGGTCGCCTTCAACTGGCGCGAAGCGACCCGGCCCCTTCACGGTCGCATTATATCCGGCCCATGACATCGAGAGTCCCATCTGGGACGTTGTCGCGAACAAAAAGGTGCCACCAAAAATTGGGTCAGTTGCGTCATGCCGTTTCTGGAGCCTCTCCACTGTTCCCGTTTTTCGCGCTTCGTCACGCATCTCGCGGAATCGCAACTGAACAGGACTCTTGCCTGTGCGGTCCGTATAATCGACGCGTTCCCATCCTCGCTTTGGCTTTCGCAAACCATGCGAGCGAAGCAAGCTCACGACCTTCGCACGAGCTTTTTCAGTCGACAGATGATATGGCGCAATCTCAAGAAGCCGATGCATCATACACCGCTCGTAGGTGTCGACAGATGAGGTGGATCGCAGCGTGTCTTGGAGGCCGGGCCAACCTGCGTTTCAGGTTGGTTCGTGCGCGCGTAGACCGGTGCCCAGGCTCCCGGTGGATACGGCAACTCGGTTGGAACAGGATGAGTTGCTCTGTGCCCTAAGATCCGCTCAATCGCGGTGCGGAGGACGTCCACGTCGACCGGACGGACGCGAGCAGGGCGATGTCCGGCAGGTCCTTCATTCGTGAGTTCGGCCGAGTTCGGGGCAGGGTGTATGCGTGGATCTTCTCCGCGATGTGCGTCGAGTAAAGCTTCGAGGTCCTTCTCAAGCTTGGAATGGTCGCTGAGCCCCGAATACGGGAGCGGACTGAGCGTTCCGCTCGATTCCGCCGCAAGCTTGAGTTTGTAGAGCATCTTCGTCCTCCTTATAGCCGAGCGACTGCTACTCCTCGCGGGTCTCGTGCCACTGGCCGCCGAATGCACGGGTTAGACGACCCTACAGAAACGTTGCTGAACCTGTTTCTTCAGGGGTCACCACGATAACAAGGTAGGGCGGCTCATTTCGAATCTCCGTTACCGCCAGAACCTGACCATCGAACGTCAACCATCGGTAGCTAAGCTCCGGAAAATAGGTCCCTCGATCTACAAGTGCGTGCAGTTCCACTGGGCCGCCATCCGCATCGAGTATCCTACGCTCTGCGTCAGAGTCGATACGCACTTCAAGATCGTTGGCACCGAAAGTAGAGGGATCCACAGTTCGGAGCACCGATTGCTTGCTGTTTCGGCACCACTTTATCAGCTCACGCAGGTAGGTCGGTCCATTCTTCCCGCAATCGACTAGATGTTGTCTCCACGATCGCACGCTCGGCTCATGGAAAGGCCCCCCTTCAGGTCCAGGCAAACCGTAGTTCTTCCTAAGCTCCTCCAACTCGTCGGTCGTGACGCCTAGCAACTTGGCGGTCTTTTCTTCGGTAAGGTCAGCGTTCGACATTTGGTGCTCCGTCCGTTGTTAGCTCCGTCTAACGTCACGCCTCAGCAGACCCGGAGGGCGCGTCCGCGCGCCCTCCGGGTCTGCTATTGTTGGATGCTCTTTGTTTCGTCCACAAACTCCTCGTTCGACAACACGCGCGATTCGATCTGAAGAGCATCCTGAAAGAACAGCCGGAACGCCTCTTTTGACTCGCTTAGTGCGTTGATCGTGCCTGTGTCTCCAGTCACGAGTACGTCGCGATTGAACAGTTCGAGATACATCGTGATATAGCTGTCTTCGCAGTCATTGGGATCTGGGTTAAAG
>JAUXGL010000276.1 GCA_030622135.1 Deltaproteobacteria bacterium | reverse complement strand
CTGAAGCAACGAAACGATTATGTTCTCCACGTCCTCGCCCACGTAGCCGGCCTCGGTGAAGCAGGTGGCATCCACGATGGTGAAGGGAACCTGCATCGAGCGAGCCAGGGTGCGGGCCAACAACGTCTTGCCGGTGCCGGTGGGCCCGATCAGCAGGATGTTGGACTTCTGCAGTTCCACGTCGTCCACCACGCCGCGGGTGGCCACCCGCTGGTAGTGGTTGTGCACCGCCACCGAGAGCACCTTCTTGGCCCGCGGCTGGCTGATGACATAGGCGTCCAGGTCTTCCTTGATCTCGGAGGGCTTGGGAACCACCACGTGTCGGTGCCCGCCCTCGCGATCAACCTCCTCCTCGATGATCTCGTTGCACAACGCAATGCATTCGTCGCAGATGTACACGGTGGGGCCGGCGATGAGCTTGCGCACCTCGCGCTGGCCCTTCCCACAAAAGGAGCAGGACAGATAATCCGAGTTGCCCTTGCGCTTGCGACTCACCTCAGAGACCTCACTTCTTCTCGGTCACCGGCTTGCGGGCCACCACCTCGTCCACGATGCCGTAGCTCACCGCCTCCTCGGCGCTCATGTAGAAATCCCGGTCCGAGTCCCGGGTGACCGTCTTCAGCGGCTGGCCGGTGTGCCGAGCCAGGATCCCGTTCAGGCACTCCTTCAGCCGAACGATCTCGCGGCTCTGGATCTCGATGTCCGAGGCCTGCCCCTGGAAACCACCCATGGGCTGATGAATCATCACCCGCGCGTTGGGCAAAGCGTAGCGGCGACCCTTCTCCCCGGCGGCCAGCAACAAGGCGCCCATGCTGGAGGCCTGGCCCATGCAGATGGTGGAAACCGCCGATTTGACGTACTGCATGGTATCGTAGATGGCCAGGCCGGCGGAGACCGACCCACCCGGCGAATTGACGTAGATGTTGATGTCCTTCTCCGGATCCTCGCTCTCTAGAAAGAGCATCTGGGCGATGGCCAAGTTGGCCACGTCGTCGTCGATGGCGGTGCCCAAAAAGAGGATCCGGTCTTTCAGCAGCCGGGAGTAAATGTCGTACGCCCGCTCGCCCCGGTGGGATTGCTCCACAACAATTGGAACCAGTGTCATTTTCCCTCTCCAGTCGCCCCATTGACTTTCTTCGGGGCGGGAGGTTTCTCCTCCCCTTTATTAACGTTCATGGTAGTCGCTTGGAACAAATAATCAAGGACCTTGTCCTGCAAAAGCTGGTGCCGCAGGCGAGCCCGCGCCTCGGGATCTTCGTACAACGACTTGATTTTAGCCAGGGTTTGCCCCATCTGCTCGGCCACTTCTTTGAGCTTTTCCTCGATGTCCGCTTCTTCGACCGCGATCTTCTCCCGATCGGCCACGGCGTCGAGCAGCAGCGTCGAGCGCACGTCACGCTCCGCGCGTTCCTGCATCTCCTTCTTCATCTTCTTCCGGTCCAACCCCACCTCCTCGGTCGCCACCCCCTGGTAAGACAGGTAGGACTCCATCTCGCGAACCAGGGCCTCCTGCTGGCGGCCCACCAGAGAGGGGGGAATCGGGAAGGGGTTCTTCTCGATCAAGCGGTCCACCAGCTTCTCCTTGGCCTCCCGCCGCACCCGCAGCCGCTCCTGCTCGTGCAGCTCCTTTTGCACGCTCTCCCTAAACTCCGCTACCGTACCGCAGCCCTCCTTACCCAGGTCCTTGACGAACTCGTCGCCGATCTCGGGAACCTCCCGTTGTCTCAAGGCATTGAGAGTAACAAAGAAGTGCGCCTGCTTGCCGACCAGGTTCTTCGACTTCCAGTCCTCTGGGAAGGTGAGATCGAACTCCTTGGACTCCTTTAGCTTCATCCCAACGACCTGGTGCTCGAAACCCGGCAACGCCTTGCCCGATCCCAGCTCGAGCTCGTGATTCTTGACCGGATCGCCCAGGGACTCGCCGGCCTGCTCCACCCGGTAGTCAATGATGACCACGTCGCCGTTCTGGGCCGTGTCGCGGCCCTCGACCGGAACCAGCACGGCCTTGTGCTCGCGCAGTTGATCGATGTGCTCCTCGATCATTTTTTCGGTGACCTTGACTTTTTCTGCCTGCACGTCGAAGCGGATCTCCTTCAGCTCGATCTCCGGACGAACCTCCACGCGGGCGGTATACTTGTAGGGCTTGCCCTCCTCGATCTCTCCACGCTCCAGCTCGGGCCTGGAGACCGCCTGAACGCGGTGCTGAATGACGGCCGCCTCGAAGCTGTCGGCGATGACCCTCGAGAGCACATCCTCCTCCACCCGCCGGCCGAACCGCTGGCGCAGTACGTTTCTGGGCACCTTACCCTTGCGGAAGCCCTTGACGGCAACCTCGCGGCTCACTTCCTTGTAGGCGCGGTCCAGCTCATCGGCAACGGTCTTCCAGGGAACCTCGATGCTAATGGTCTGGAAGATTGCATCCTGTGATTCCACGGTGGCTTTCATGAATTAAGACCTCGTTGGTTAGAAAGAAAAAACGATGCCCGCCGAGAACATGGACGTCAGGCGAAACGATCCGAACTCCGGCTCCCGCATGTACCGCCCGTCCACCAAGACGACCGCCGAGAGCAGGTCGGTGAAGGGAACCTCCACCCCGCAAACCGCCGCCGCGCCGAATCCCAACTCCGGCTCCTGTTCCCCGGCGTCCCCGGTCAGCAGCATGTAGCGCAGACCAAAGCCCAGCCCGGCCACGATCTTCAGTTTCCAAACCGGGATGCGGCCTTGAAAACCAATCAACCCGTCGAAAAGCAGGTAGGTGTCCGAATACAACTGCCGCTCGCCCACCACGACATCCACGTCCGCAGTCAGGTACAACCCCTTCCAGCCGGCCAGCTTGCCCAGGCTCAATCCGAACCCCACTCCCCCGCCCGGCTGGAACCGGGTGCCCCGGGGAACCATCAAAACACCGCCGACCATCTCGATCAGGAAGAGGGGCTCGGTGGACGCGGGGGTTGCGGCGGGGGTAACCATTACTTCGCGTTGCGGCGGTGCTGGAGCCAGGGGCTTGGGCTCCTTTTCAGACTCGGGCGGCGAAACCACACTCGAAGGGTGTTCGACTGATTTTGTCTTTTCTGCTTCCGAAGGATACATCACCGGGGAAGGAACCGAATTGGGTTCCGGGGGGAGTTCCTTGACCGGGGGCTTTTCAGAAACCGGCTTTTTCTTCTGCCTGCGTTTCTTTCTTCGTTTCTTTCTTCGTTTCTTT
>JAUXGL010000272.1 GCA_030622135.1 Deltaproteobacteria bacterium | reverse complement strand
CGACGTGTACGAAACAAGCACCGGCAACCTGGTGGCCGCGGGCCGGCCCAGCGAGTGCGTTCGCCTGACCGACCGGGGCAATCCCCGCCCCTTGGTCCCGCAAGTGCGCGTTCCTGCGGACGGAGACGAGCTCACCTTCCAGATGGGCTCCAGCGACGGCGTGCAGGACGAGTTGCCCGTGCACGCCGTGACCCTCAAGCCCGTGCGCATGGACGTTCGCGAGGCCACCTGGGCGAACTTCGTGCTGTTTCTCAACGATCACGGAAACGACTGCGACGGCCAGCCGTGCATCAACCTGTCCGGCGACGGCGTACATCTCGAAATGCAGGGGAGTCTCGTCCGGCCGGAGCCCGGTTTCGAGAACCATCCCGTGGTCGGTATCAGCTGGCAGGCCGCCCAGTCGTACTGCGAGTGGCGCTCCTGGCTGCAGTTACCCACCGAGGCGCAATGGGAGACGGCCGCATCGGCGGCCGGCACCCGGGACTACCCCTGGGGCGACAATCTGCCCAGCTGCGATCTCGCGCTCTACGACGCCTGCGGGGCCGCGGCCCCGGATCCGGTCTGCAGCCGGACGGCCGGCAACAGCCGCGAGAGCGTTTGCGACCTTTCCGGCAATGTAGCCGAGTGGGTCTCCGACTGGTACCAGGCGGACTTCTATTCCACCTGCACGATCAACTGCAACGATCCAACGGGTCCGGACACGGGCACACAGAAAGTGATCCGCGGGGGCAGCTTCCAGGACGAGGCCAACTACATCCGTTCGGCCGCCCGCGGCTCCCACGACCCTTCCACTCCCTCCAGCCAAACAGGTGTGCGTTGCGTGCGCCGGACCTTTCCCCGTAACCAGTGAGGCTCCCCGTGGCAAACCACCGGGCATCTTTATTGAGAATATGCGAAATCATCCCAGTCGCGCTGGCCCTGCTCTTCGGTTTCCTGCCGGCGTGCAACCAGGAGAACAACGGCAGGGACGGGGGAAATCCCGACGCGGACGGTATTGACGGCGGCGGTGACGATGATCCCGGTGAACCTTTCTTGCTGATCTTCGACCCGGGTGCCCAGGCTTGCTCGCAGTTCATGATCCAGCGCACCGCCGCCCAGGAGTTGGCCCTGCGCGGGCGGATCGTCTTCCGCCCCGGCACGATCACGCTCCCGCGGGACGCGGATTCGTTTTCCGCGGAGCTGATCGATGAAGTGCACCTGACCGGACCGGAGCCGGTGCAGGCGCAACCCGACGGCCCGGGAGAAATCACTCACGAGTACCGGCAGCAAGTCTGGGGCTACCGCCACCTCTACACCTACACCCAGGCCTTTCACGCGGGCAGCCGACCCTTCGGCATAGAAGCCACCTTCTCCTTTCGTTTCCGCGACGGCGTGTCCGACCCCGACGAGCTTACCTTCGACCCGGACCGGGTTGGGGAAGAACCGCAAGGATACAACACCGACTACACCCAGGTAAGCATTCTGGGCTTTTTGGACAACGGCGAGGACTACCTCAAAGAGAAGCAAACCTACCGCTCCTGTACCTTTTCCAGCCTGCCCAGCTACCGGGTCACCGCCGGGCTGGAAGGCGGGGACACGATCGTCCTGTTCAAGCGCTACCTGAAGCCAAACATGGGAACCGGCCCGGCGGCCGTCACCCAAGCCGAGATCGACCTGGACGGCCGGCGGCGCACGGTGGAAAACTACTTCCAGACGGCCTACGCCGCCGACCTGCACAACTTCAACGAGCGCTACCTGGTGGTCCTGGATCCCCCCATCGGGGACATTCACGGCGTACACTTCGAAGAAACCAACCAGAACGATCCGCCCACGGTCGTGGATCTGCTGGATGCCGATCTGGCTCCGTCCGGGCAGCGGACCGTAACCGGCTACGTGGACGAGGAAGCGCCCTGATCCATGCGCGCTTTGGTCACCACGCCGACCAGAAATATGATCTCGACATCGGCATACGAAATGCTATAGGCTAGCGCCGCGAACGCGATTTACCAAGAAGAAAGGCACGCTTATGAAAATCTCACTCATCGAAGCAAAACCAGCTTCCTTCAACGGATTCGAGAAATTCGCCATCCCCAGGCTGGGACTGCCCATCATGGCAGCCATGCTGAAGAAGGAAGGTCACGACGCCCAGGTGTATGTCCCGCAGCTGGAAGGCATCTGGCAACACAGCCTGGAGATATCCAAGTCCGATCTCATCGGCATCTCCACCATCACACCCTCCGCCCCGGAGGCCTACGATCTGGCCAAGTGGGTCCGGCGGGCCAACCGGGTGCGCAAGAAGAAGATCCCGGTGGTCCTGGGAGGCCCGCATGTGTCCTATCTCCCGGACGAGGGGCTCGAGTACGCCGACTTCGTCGTCCGCGGAGAGGGCGAGCACACCATGCTGGAGCTGGTCCGGGCCCTGGAGGGCGACGGTGACTTCTCACGAATCCGGGGATTGTCCTACCACGAAGACGGCCAGGTTCGCCACAACCCGGACCGGCCGCTGGAAGCCAACCTGGATAATTTTCCCTTTGCGGATCTGACCCTGATGGCCGGCCACCAGAAGCTAAAACACCTACCCATCGCCACGTCCCGGGGCTGCCCGCACGACTGTAACTTCTGCTGCGTGGTCTCCATGTTCGGCCGGGCCTACCGGAGAAGAAACAACCAGAAGATCGTCTCCGAGCTCGAGGAGCACCTGCTGCCCCTGGGCCGGCGCATCTTCTTCGTGGACGACAACTTCGCCGGAAGGCGCTCGGAAGCCAAGGAGCTTTTGTCCATGATGAAGAAGAGAGGCCTGGGCAAGAAGATGCGCTGGTTCACCCAGGTCACCGTCCACGCCGCCAAGGACGAGCAACTGCTGGATCTAATGAAGGACACCAACTGCACCCAGGTATACGTGGGCCTGGAGTCCATCAACCCGGCGACGCTGAAAGAGTTCAACAAGAAACAGTCGGTGGAGGACATCCAGCACTGCGTGAAGATGTTTCACAAGAAGGGCATCCGGGTGCACGGCATGTTCATGCTCGGCTCCGACGAGGACGACGCCGATACCATCAACGCCACGGTCGAGTTCGCCAAGAAGCAGGGCATCGACACGGTGCAGTTCGCCCTCTTGACTCCCCTGCCCGGCACCCGGACATTCGAGCACCTGGAGGCCGAAAACCGCCTGTTCACCCGGGACTGGGGGCTGTACGACGCCTTTCACGTGGTCCACGAACCGGCCAAGATGAGCATGTACGAGCTGCAGAAAGCGGCCATGGAGGCCTGGAAGCATTTCTACTCCGTGCCCAGCTACATGGACGCCTTCATGCGGTTAAAGCTGACCACCGGCACCCTGAGGTTCTACGGGCGCCAAATAGTAAAAAAGGGCCGTGCGGATCTGGAAGAATACCTGCGGAAGCTGATGCCCCTCGAGTACCAGCCCCAGAGTTAATTTGGCAAAAACCGGTCGTACCCCAATCTCCCATTGGTGCCCCTACGTTTCGACATAACATATTGACTTCACCCAGAAAACGGGTACTGCAAAAAGCGCTGCCCAGGGAAACTCAATATACGTGGTGCCACTATACTGGTGAGAT
>JAUXGL010000265.1 GCA_030622135.1 Deltaproteobacteria bacterium | reverse complement strand
TACACTTTTTCCAAGACTTCGCTTGGAAAAAGTGTTGGCTTAACCGAGATGGGTACTCGCTGCCGTTACTAACCTGCCTTACCACATGTTGTCGCGTTTCCATCAATTGGGGCCTATCGCTGGCGTTCTCTCTTGACAAGAATTGCAGTGGAAAATAGCCTTTCGGGTTGACTAGTTGGAGTGAGACAATGCAATCAGACATCGGTGCGTTGCTGGTGGAAGCCGGACTTATCTCCGAACAGCAGTTGCAGCATGTGCTGACGACGGCGGTTCAATACGGCGGGACGCTCATCGCCAACTTGATCCGCCTCGGCTACATCGGCGAAATGGAACTGGCCTCCTTCCTGTCATCCAAGCTGAAACTGCCCATGGCGGAAAGAGCCCAGTTCGATAACTTGCCGGCGTTCATTACCCGGCTGGTATCCAACGACACCGTAATGGCCCACCGCCTGATTCCCATCATGCTTCACCAGGGTGTTTTGCATATGGCCCTGGCCGATCCCACCGACCGGGCCGCTTTGGAGGAAATCGCATTCGCCACCGGTTACAAGGCTTCGCCGGTAGTGGCCCGGCACACGCTGATCGAAGAGGCCATGGCCCGCTACTACGAGATTCCGCCCGATGCAAAGACGCTGCCTCCCGAGGCTTTTACATTACCTACGGAACCGCAGGACGAACCCCCGCCGCCGGAAGATGATCCGGAGCAAACACTGCCCACGGCATTCTCTCGGATGCTGGATCCGCTACCCGCGGAATCCGTAGAAGAGCCATTGCCGGAGGAGGAACCGCCACCGGAGGACGAGCCACCGCCGGAGGAGGAACCGCCACCGGAGGACGAGCCACCGCCGGAGGAGGAACCGTTACCGGAGGACGAGCCACCGCCGGAGGACGAGCCGGTCTGGATAACCAGCCAGGAAGCCCGGGAGGCCGGTTTGGAGCAGGCGCAAAAGAGACTGGAGGTGGTGGAGAAGGCGGAGGACGATCTGGAGGAGTTGTTCTTCGGTCTCGGCGGGGAGGATCGCGGTGTTGTCCACCTGACCCGCAAGAAGGGGGCAGAGTTGCCCAAGTCCGGCACCATCACCGATGCCATTCGTAGCCAGGCCGGGATGGAGGTCCCACCGGAGGAGCACGAGTCCAAATCGGCCCTGGAGAGCACCCCCTTTAGGGCACGTGCCGAAGTCGAAACCCGGCGGGTCGAGTACGAGGTGGATTCTTTAGTCGAAGAGCAGATGCAGACTCCGGAGCCAACGCCGGAAGCACCACCGCCCCAGCCCGAGGAAATCGAGGAGGAACCTTCCCCGGAGATTGAATTTGAGCCCCTGGCCGACAACGAGGACGCCAGAAGCCTTATCGACGAAGCCGGCGATCGAGACGAAGTGGCCCGGATCCTGGTTCGTTTCGCGCTGGCCTTCATTCCCAGGATTGCCATGTTTATCGTCAAGAAGGACATCATGGTAGGATGGATGGGCGCTGGAGAAGGAATCACCAACCGGCAGATCAAGGGCATCATGATCCCCCTGAACTCTCCTTCGGTTTTCAAGACGGTGCGCGAGACCGGTACGGACTATTTCGGCAGTCTTCCTAAAACAACCATCAACGACGTCTTCATTTCAGCCCTCGGCGATGTGCATCCCCGTCAGATCCTGCTGGTGCCTGTGACGGTCCGGCACAAACCCATTTGCATTCTCTACGGTGACTGCGGAGTGTCACCGGGGTTCTCCAAGGATCTCAGCCCGGTCCATCTCTTGCTTACCGATGTAAGCCAGGCCTTGGAGCGCATTATTTTGGAGGCAAAGATGAGCCGTCGAGTCGTGAAGTAGCGATGTCCGTAAAAATTGGTCTTGCCGAGTTTTCCACAATTAATCCACAATCGCAGGAGTAATGGGTTGTTAGCTGACAATCCTGTGACGATGGCTGAGGATTTAGAACGTATCTCCCCGATATAAAAGATAGTCTATAAAAAACGGTGGGTTACATGATTATCCGGAGTGGGTTGATTTTCTTGGAAAACCCACGACGATTCTTTGATGTGACCGGTTTTCGTACACCAGAACGGGTTGTGGATAACCAGTGGAAAACTCAGATCTCTAGGTTTTCGAGCAGCGACTTGAGTATTTTCGGCTTGTTTAATGAGGGTTCGTCCAGGACCCGCTCCAGGAGCGCATCCAGGATTTTACCTACCCGGGGACCTGGCTGGATGTTCAGTGTTTGCATTACTTCCTCTCCGCCTATAGCCAGATCGGTCACCCTCAGCGCCGCGTCTTGGGTCAGCACTTGATCCACCCGCGACTTGAGCGATCTCAGGTTGGCCAGCGTATCGCGCGTGCCTTTTCCCTGGCCCCATGCGTCGGCCCGGCGAAGCTCATAGAGATCGGTCAAGAACTCCCGGCCCACCCGGCGTACCAGTCTGCGGACGGCTCCGTCGGTCCACTCGGGCAGATAGTGAAACATGTGGTTTGAAATCAGTATGGAGACGCGCCGGCGTTCCTGGTTGGAGAAACGCAGACGCCGGAGCACGCGATTGGCCATGTCGGCCGATGCCTTTTCATGCCCGTAGAAGGTGCGTTCTCCCTCGGGACCCTCGGCCGTTTTCGGCTTGCCAATGTCGTGCAGCAGCACCGAAAGCTTCAACACCGGATCGCCCCGGGCCCGCTCCAGGCATTTGATCGTGTGAGTGTACACGTCATGCCGGTGAAACCGGTTTTGGGCGAATCCGATCCCCCAGGTTAGTTCCGGAAGGATCTCTTTGAGTAGTCCGCATTTTAAAAGTAGCTCGATGCCCTGGTGCGCGTCGTTCGAGCCCAGGATTTTCTGCAACTCCTCGCGAACCCGCTCGGGGGCCACTTTTCGAAAGATTTCCAGGCGCTTGCCGATGGCGCCGAATGTCTTGGCTTCGATCCTGAAGCCAAGCACGCAAGCGAAGCGTACCGCCCGCAACGGACGCAAGCCGTCCTCCGAGAACCGGCGCAGGGGATCCCCCACCGCGCGGATTATGCCTTTTTTAAGGTCTCGGCGGCCCTGCTGGGGATCGATAATCCGCTGGCGGACCGTGTCATAGGCCATGGCATTGACGGTGAAATCCCTTCTCTTCAGGTCTTCCCTCAATGAATCGAGAAAGACCACCCGGTCCGGATGGCGGCCGTCGGTGTACCCTACGTCTCCGCGGAAGGTGGTGACTTCTACCTGGGAACGTCCCAAGAGGACCGTGACGGTGCCATGCTCGATGCCCGTGGGGATCACCCGGGGAAAGAGGGAGGAAACATCATCGGGCCGGGCATTGGTGGTTACGTCCCAGTCGACGACCTTGCGCCCGAGAAGCAGGTCGCGTATTCCGCCCCCCACCGGGTAGGCCTCGTGCCCGGCATCGATCAAGCGGTCAACGATCCGGTTGACATACTTGGGAATCCGCCCGCGTAGGGATCCGGCAGGCTTCATCAGGTACTCCCATTACACCAGACCTTGTGGGCGTTGCTGGTGGATTGGGGCTTCAGTGGAGGACCTCCGGGAAGTCTTCGTCGTCGATCGCGTATTTGTCGAGAAAACCGAAGTACAGGTGAACCAGGACGTCGCGGATGTTTTTCTCGAGCCTTTCTATGTACTCTTGGCGCTCATCGAGGTTCTCCCGGCTCAGAAGTTCGGAAAGGGCGCTCTGCACTTGCTCGGCCACGTCCTGATCGGTCAGCAACTCGACGGGTTTTTCGCGCTTGAATGCCTCGCGTATCATCTGGTTGGAGAACAGCAGATGGGTGCCCCGCAGCCCGCTGAGCATGATCTTCTCAAGCGATTCGATGATCTCGGTTGTAACCGCCAAATAGGGCTGCATAGCTTTTCCGATCTTACGACTACGCCCCTGACCTGATTCGAACAGGTGGCCTGCCGCTTAGGAGGCGGCTGCTCTATCCAGCTGAGCTACAGGGGCCCAGTATACATCCAGGTATGTAATGCCAGACGTGCAGCTTGTCAAGGTCAGTAACTGGCGGCCTCGGGGGTAAAGTTGGCCAGAAACGCTACCAGATCCGTGGTAGTTGGATTGCCGACCGGTTGCCGGTTGTAATC
>JAUXGL010000223.1 GCA_030622135.1 Deltaproteobacteria bacterium | reverse complement strand
GGTTCAGGGACTCGTTCCCCGCCGACACCCGTCTCAGCTCGCCAGTGCCCCAAGCGGGGGCCGCCGGCCCTCGGTCCGAGTCTGCGCTGGCACCTTTTCGGCGAGGGTCTAGCTAGGCAAAAAATGCTTTGAATTCATACCCTCCCTGACAAAACTGTCGCAATCCCGGTGTGATCCCGAGCACATCGGCCCGGTTCTAAACGCCGCGTCCGGCGGCAACTCCACGGATTTCCGGGGGATCGACCGCCGCCCGGAGCTGTGGCACGACGATTGCTACTATGCAGTGCGGGTCTTTGATGTCCCAGGTGTGAAAGCGCGGCAAGGTGGTTCCCTTTCCATGTTTCCCCGGCTTCCTTGCCCCTTCATCTCCTCAGTGGCCAAAAGGTCACTGGCCGCCCCCAGAGGCAACATGAAGCAGCGCCTCTGATTACATAAAGCCCCCCTGCCGGGGGCGAACAGCCTCCTTTTTCTCGCTCCTTTTGTATTGAGGCCCCGCCCAACCGGGCGGGGCCTCTGGCTTTTTTGGGATTTTGTGGCCCGGCACCCCGCGTGGTAGATTGCCGCTCAGAGATGAATCACTACGCTGAAACCACCGACCGGCGCCTTAGAGAGTTCTGGATCCTGTTGATGGTGTGCGTGGCGGCGCTGACCATCCGTCTGGTGTTTCTGGCCGACTGGGCAACCACACCGCTTTTCCACGTCCTCCTCGGAGACGAACAAAACTTTCACCAGACAGCCTTGTCGCTCCTCGGACAGGCTGGAGACCAAACGCCGGGGGAAGTGTTCCTGTACCAGCCGCTCTACTCCTTCTATCTAGCGCTGGTGTACGCCATCTTCGGAGAGGATGCCGGCCTGCCGAGGACCCTGCAGCTCCTCGTCGGGATGGGCACGTGTCTTCTATTCTACGGACTGGGACGTGAGCTGCACAATCGTTGGACCGGGAGGCTGGCGGCCGTAATGGTGGCCTTGTACGGTCCGCTGGTATTCCTGGAAGGGCAACTGCTGGCGCCGGGAATCACGGTTCCGCTGATCGCCGGCGCGCTGTGGAGCCTGCTGGCCGCGGTGAAGCGAGCCCGGACGTGGCTGTTTCCGATCGCCGGCCTGCTGATCGGGCTGGCCATAATGGGACGCCCCAACCTGGCGGTCCTCCTCCCGGTCGCGGGAGTCTGGCTGCTGACGCGGCCCGGATCGTTCAAGCTCAAGGCCGCATCCCTGGGATTGGCCTTCGCCGGGCTGGTGGTGGGACTCTCCCCCGCGTGGATCCACAACGCGATGCGCGGGGGAGATTTCGTCCTGGTGTCCGCATCCGGGGGGCACAGCTTCTACATCGGGAACAACCCCCAGGCCACCGGCGCCTTTCACGTTGCTTCTATCCGGGGAATCGACGATTCCAATCACCGGGCATACCGCCGGAGCCTGACCTTCCTGGCCGAACGAGCCGAGGGCAAAAAGCTCTCTCCCGCGGAGGTTTCTTCCTTCTGGTTCCGCCGGGGGTTGGAATACTGGAGAGAAGATCCCGCGGGCGCCCTGCGGCTCACCGGCAAGAAGCTCCTGCTGGCCCTCAACACGGAAGAGTTGGCCATCCATCATCCCTATGTATTTGGAAAGGAACTGGCGCCGGTGTTGCGTTTCCTGGTGCCGTTCGGCGTAGTGTTTCCGTTCTTCGTCTTGGGAGTCTGGTTCGGCGGCCGCAGGCGGGAAGGAGCCGGAATGCTCACCTGGTGCGCGGCTCTGTATCTGGCCACCCTGGTTTTTTACTACGTCGCCGATCGCTATCGAGTAGTGGTACTGCCCATGATCCTGCCCATGGCCGCCCTGGGCATGCTGGGGCTCAAGGATCGGTTCCAGAAGCGGGGATGGCGCGGCGCCTGGCCGGCCATGGCGGTCTTGGCGGTCACGTTCGCGGTCACCCAGCTACCCATGCTTTCCGGCGCCTACCGGGCCCGGGCGGTCGCCCGGGGTTACAACCGGATGGGCAAGGTGGAGGGCGACCGCGGCAAGCTGGCTCAGGCGGAGATCTACTTCCGCCACGCCATCCGGCTGGCCGGGAACGACCCCAATCTGCAGGCCCGGACGAATCTGGGCCTGGTCCTGGAGTACCGGGGAGATACCCAAGGCGCGCAGCGGCTCTACCTCCAAACGGTGGAATTGGACCCGAATAACCGCAACGCCCGGATCAGGCTGGCCCGCCTGGCCGAGCGATCCGGAGACCTGACCGGGGCCATCCGCTGGTGGGAAGAACTCTTTAAACTGCAAGCCAATCCGGAATCCGCCCGGAGAGAGATTTCCCGATTACGAGCCTTGCAGGAACGTAACCCGGATCCGAGATTGTGACCTTACGGGCTAGATGCTACATTGCACCTGACGTGGAGTGGTTCGACGACATTCTCCGGCGCATTCGCCGGCCGGGTCGGTATTTAGGCTGCGAGGTCAACGCGGTGCGCAAGGACCCCGACGCCGTGGCCGGCCGGGTGGCTCTGGCCTACCCGGACCGGTATGAGTTGGCCATGAGCTACCTGGGTTTGCAGGTACTCTACGACGCGGTGAACCGGGAAGCGGACCTCTGGGCCGAGCGGGTGTTCGCGCCCGATCTGGACATGGAGGCAGAGCTCCGGAAGGCGGGAAAGGCGCTCGGATCCCTCGAGTCGGGCACGCCGCTTGGCGACTTCGACCTGGTGGGCTTCACCCTCCAGCATGAGCTCACCTACCCGGATGTCCTCGGCATGCTCCAATTGGGCCGGATTCCCGTCCGGGCGGACCAGCGCGGGGATGAGCACCCCTTCGTCGTGGCCGGCGGTCCCGGCGCGGCCAATCCCGAGCCGTTGGCTCCGGCCCTGGATGCCGCTTTCCTGGGCGACGGCGAGGCGGGACTGGTGGAGATGGCCCGCATCGTCGCCCGGGGCCGGGCGCGGAAAGCGCCACGTCAGGAGATCCTCGACGAGCTGATGGGAGTGACCGGCGTCTACGTTCCCTCCCGCTACCGGTTCGAGCACGATGCTTCCGGCGCTCTGCTGGAGATTCGGCCCCAGGGCCGCGCACCGGCGGTGGTCCGCCGGAGGCTGCTCTTGGACATCGACCGGGCGACTCCCCCCCCGCGTCCGGTGCTGCCCTGCTCGGAAACCATCCACGAAAGGTACACGGTGGAAATCCAGCGCGGCTGCACCCGCGGATGCCGGTTCTGCCAGGCGGGCATGATCAACCGGCCGGTTCGCCAGCGATCGGCCGGCTCCATCTTGGATTCCGTGACCACCGGGCTGAAGCACACCGGCTACGGCCAGGTTTCGTTCTTGAGCCTCTCCGCCGGCGATCATCCCCACATCCTGCAGATCCTTGAACGGTTCTACCAGAAATTCGCGGGCAGGCGGATCGCGGCGAGCCTCCCCTCGCTCAGGGCCGAGACTCTGACCCCGAGCCTGATCCACCTGGTCAAGACCGTGCGCAAGTCCGGGTTTACCATCGCCCCCGAGGCGGGAACCGACCGCCTGCGGCGGGTGATCAACAAGCCCTTGACCGACGCTGACGTGTTGGCGGCGGCCCGGGGCGCCTTCTCGGCCGGCTGGCGCCTGATCAAGCTGTACTTCATGCTGGGGCTGCCCACCGAAACCCAAGAAGATCGAGACGCCATCGTCGAGCTGGTTGGACGGACGTGCCGGGAGCTCAAGTCGGCCGGTCACCGGCCGCGGATCAACGTGGGACTGTCCACCTTCGTCCCCAAGCCCCACACGCCCTTCCAGTGGGAGCGAATGCTCTCGCTCGATGAGGCCACCGAGAGATTGGGCCGGCTCCGCCGGGATCTGGCCCGCCTTCCAGGCGTCAAGACCGGCTGGGCGCGGCCGGAGATGAGCTGGGCCGAGGGCCTGATCTCGCGGGGGGACCGGCGGCTGTTTTCGGCCCTCTTGAAGCTCGCCGAGGACGGCCGGCGGCTGCAGGGCTGGTCGGAGCACTTCGACCTGGAGCGGTTCAGAAAACCCTTCGACGATCTGGGCCTGCCGGGCGGACCGGAGGCTTTCTTCGAAGAACGCTCCCCCGGCTCGGCGCTCGCCTGGGATCACCTGGACATGGGACCCGGCCGGGATTTTCTGCTGACCGAGCGCGAACGGGCGTTCGAAGAAACCCCGACGGAGGACTGCGCCCGGGGCGCGTGCAGCGACTGCGGCGCCTGCGACGAGAAAGACGCCGCGATTCATCTGGACGACACTCCGGTACCCGAAAGCGTCCCGACGACCCCGCCGCCTGTGGGAGACCCCGTGCGTATCCGGCTCACCCTGACCAAGCAGGGGCCCTGGCGCCATCTCTCCCACATCGAGTTCATGCTGACGTTGAGAAGAGCCCTGCGCCGGGCGAGCTGGCCGCTCTGGCACACCCAGGGATACCATCCCAAGCCGAAGACTTCCTTCGGTCCGGCCTGCCCCGTCGGCATCTCCAGCCAGGCCGAGCTGGCGGACGTCACCGTTACCGGGCCGGTCGACCTGGAAAACCTGATTGTAGCTCTGCGCTCCAACCTGCCCGGGAAGATGGATCTCGTGTCCGCCGAGGTGCTGTCTCCGGGCGCCGCATCGATCCTCGGCCGGGGCGCCGTCGCCCGCTACCGCTTCAGTCTAGACGGCCGCATTTCCCCCGAGGAGGCCGAGTCCGGGGCCCACTCGCTTCTTACAAAACGGGAGTGGGTGGTTTCGCGGATAGCCAAGGGAAAGCACCGGATCGTGGAAGTCCGGCCTAGCCTGCGCTCGCTGGTCGTTGAGACGAAATCCGACCGGCTGGAGGCGGTCTGCGAGCTGCTCCTGGACTCCTCCGCAACCGCCCGGCCGGCCGAGGTAGTCCAAGCAGCCTTCGGGCTCACCCACATACCCATTGTTCGCGAGGCGGTCTTCAAACAGCCGGAAGATTGCCGCGAAAGAGGGGGGGGAACTCTGTGAGCACCACATTGGTAGTCAACGTAGCCCATGGAGAACGGCGGGTGGCCCTGACCGACAAGGGTTCTTTGTCCGAGCTCTACATCGAGCGCTCCACCGGACGCGGCCTGGTGGGCAACATCTACAAGGGCAAGGTGGTCCGGGTGCTTCCGGGCATGGACGCCGCCTTCGTGGACGTGGCCCTGGAAAAGGCCGGGTTTTTGTATATCTCCGACGTGGCCAAGCCCGTATCCGCATCCGACCTGGGACTGGCGATCCGGGAGAGATCCGAGGAGGAGGGAGTGGAGGCGGCGCTGCCCTCCGGGAGAACCTACCCCGGCGAGGCCCAGCCCATGCGAATATCCGACCTGCTGCACAACGGGCAGGAAATCCTCGTCCAGGTGGCCAAGGCCCCCATCGGAACCAAAGGCGCCCGGTTGACCACCCACATCACCCTGCCCGGCAGACTGCTGGTGTTTTTGCCCACGGTCGATCACATCGGGATCTCCCGCCGCATCGAAAACGAAAGCGAGCGGCGCCGGCTCAAGGAAATGGTCGAAAAGCTGAGGCCCAAGGACACCGGCTTCATCATCCGCACGGCGGCCGAGGGAGCCGACGAGGAGACCCTTTACGCCGACATGGATTTTCCCACCAAGCTCTGGGAAGACGTCCACGAACGGAGCGAGCCGGCCGGCGCCCCCTCCCAGCTGTACCAGGACCTGGACTTGATCCGCCGGGCCACCCGGGATCTCTTCACCGCCGAGGTGGACCGGCTGATCATCGACGATGCCGCGGAGCACCAGCTCCTGCTCGAGTTCGTGCGCACCTTCATGCCCGCCCTGGCTCCCCGGGTGGAGCTGTACTCGGGCAGCGAGCCGCTCTTCGACGCCCTGGGCCTGGAAGTGGAGATCGGCCGGGCGCTGAACCGCAAGGTCTGGCTGAAAAGCGGAGGCTACATCGTCATCGACCCGACCGAGGCGCTGACCGCCATCGACGTCAACACCGGCCGCTACGTGGGCAAGCACAACCTGGAGGACACCATCACCAAGATCAACCTGGAAGCGGTCAAGGAGATCGTCTACCAGCTCCGGATCCGGAACCTGGGGGGTATAATCATCATCGACTTCATCGACATGGAGCGGCCCCAGAACCGGGACAAGGTGTACAACGCCATGCAGGAGGCCCTGACCGAGGATCGGGCCCGGACGAACATTCTTAAGATCTCCGAGCTGGGCCTGGTGGAAATGACCCGCAAGCGGGTCCGCGAAAATCTCTCCAGCACGCTTTCGGAGACCTGCCCGTACTGCGAGGGGACCGGGCGAATCAAGACGCCCGCCTCGGTAGGCTACGAGATCCTTCGCGCCATCGAGCGGGAGGCCCGCGGCCGAAAAGGCGACGTAGTGGTGATCGCCAATCCCGACGTGGGCAACCGGATGATCGAAGAGGAGCAGGACACCATCGAAAAGCTGGAAAACCGCCTGCAAATCCAGATCCGCGTGGACATCTCCGCCGCCTACCACCGGGAGCAGTTCGAGGTACACTTCGTATCATCTCAATCTCAATGATCCGGGCGCAACCCCAATCCGGTTCAAGCAAGGGGTTTATCCCCTCTATCTCCTCTTCATCCCCATATCCCCTTTTCTCAGGAAACGCCCGATTTCTTGATCCTTCAGCCAAGCTGCGTTATACCGGACACTGCGGGTATTACTACTGATGGTGGACACAAGCGTGGTACGCAAGGCGATTGAGATCAACCCCGAGCTCCTGGCTTTATGCCAGGAAATTTCCGGCCAGACGGGCCTGAGCCTGGACAATCTGGTCAATCTGGCCATCTACCAAATGGCCAAGAGCATGGGCTACATATCTCCGCAGGCCCGCGCCGTTACAGCCCCGCCGGGCATCGACCTCCTGGACCTGGCCGAGCCCGCCCCCCGCCCGCGGCGCAAGTCGACGCAAGGGGCCCAGATCGACCACGTGCCCCCCCAGCGGCCGGTCATGAAACCGGCCCAGAACATTCTCTTTTTCCAGTTGGACGACGGGCCGATAAACCCCATACGCAAGGACGTGTTCCTCATCGGGCGCGGCAGCAAATGCGACTGCGTCATCCAGCACCGCAGCATCTCGCGGGAGCACGCGGTCATCACCAAGGAGCGCGGCGGCTGGTTCATCGAGGATCTGAACTCGGCCAACGGAACCTGGCAAAACGGCGAGCAAATCGGCAAGCACAAGCTCACCGGCGGCGAGGAACTCCAGATCTCCAACTACCGCCTGCGCTTCTCCATCCGCCCGGGGTAAAGGCGGTTCCCGGTTCCCGGTTCCTGGTTCTATTCATCCAGGCTTTGCAGCTTCCTTCTTCCCGGCGCCATGGGAACCCAGGCGGTGTCGGCGCCCAGCAGCACTAGCACCGCCAGGGAACCAAACAACCGGATGGTCTCCCAGGATCTCCCACCCCCCTGGCTGAACGTACCCGATCTGGCCCGACGACCGACGGTTCCATCCGCTGACGAGCCCCAGTTGTGCCGTCGGTCCCGGGATCGGCCATCCGGACGGG
>JAUXGL010000050.1 GCA_030622135.1 Deltaproteobacteria bacterium | reverse complement strand
CCCTTCCGCTCGATGGTAGTCAGCCCCTGCGACGTCCACCCCATCTCATCCGACAGCGCCACGCCGATTCTCTTTGTCCCAAAATCCAGACCCAGAAGCCGCATGAGTGGATTATAGCCGCCGTGATGGCAGAAGCAAAAATCTAATTGTTGCTGAAACCCTCCCCGGCCGGGCCGGGGAGGGCCAGAGCAGTCTGCAAATGAGCGTTTATGGGCAGGTGGTTGCGGTCAGGCACTGGATGATGGACGGCGCGTCCTCGGCACACTCGGCGGTCGGCATCAGGCACTGGCCGGTGGCCACGTCCAGGACTTCCGCCGTTGCGGAAGACCACAGGCTCAGTTGGCCGGTCACCACCTGGATGGCGCCCTCGCCGTCGATCCCTTCCAGCGGTTTGATGCTGGCCGGTCCGCTGGCTGCCGACAGTTCCAAGGAGTAGGTCTGATCCCGCAGGGCGGCCGGGGCCGGCTCTTCTTCCGGATCCAGGTAGGTATCCAGATGTCCCAGGTTGAGGTACAGGTCCACGGCCAGGCCGGGCAGGAAGTCCACCAGAGCAAAACCACCGTCGTCACGAACGGTGAGATCGAAATGCCTGCCGGCGTTTGCATTCACGTCCAGGGAGGCCAACACAACGTCATCGTGCCGGATGCGGCTCTGGCCGTCCCCCAAACCCAGCCCCGTGATGGTGAGATGATTTTCGGATTCGGACAAGGCAACCTGGCCTTCCAATCCGGCCAGCTCTACCACCAAGGCACCGTCGCCACCCGCCTCGAACAGAGAGCCAAAAGGAATGGAGACATCCGAATTACCCAGGTCCACCGAGACATCCAGCGCGTTGGCCGTCCCGTCCAGGTGGATGTTCAAGAGGGCTTCGGAGGTTCCCATGTTGGCCTCAACCGTGCCCACCTCGGGAATGTCCATCCGCACCTGGATGGCCTGGGATACATCCAGATTGAGCGTGAAGTCGTTCTCGGCGTTTTGGGTGAGCACGAACGAGAACCGGCCTTCCAGAATCTCCGGAAGATTCAAAGGTTCTTCGTCCAGCACCGAGGGGCTGGGGACCAGGGCGGCTCCCACCTCGGTCAGGTCGAAGTGCAGGGCCGCCTGGTCTGGCTGGAGAGCCAGCACGACCAAGCTGGTGCGCTCGGGACCGATCTGCAAGCGGATGACCACCCCGTCGCCTTCGGTGGCCACCCTGACGCGGATCTCCAGGGCATCTACGTCGGCTTCGCACCGGGCCCGCTCTCTGGCCCAATCCGCCTCGCAATCGGCAATCCACTGTTCCTGCTCGGACTCGCAAACGGGATTACCCATGCAGTCCCAGGGATCACAGTACCGGCCGGGACCCATGAAGTCTTCGGAACACAACACGGCGCCCTGGAGCAGGTACACGGCCAAATCGGGTTCTTCCGACTCCAGTTGCGCGGGGATGAAAACGTAGGTGTCCAGAAAATCCTTCACCTCCGCCGCCGCCTCCTCCGGATCGATTCCGTCTTCTTCATCCTTTACATCCTTTTCGGGCTCCGGGGGTTCGACATCGAATTCGTCGTCCGAGCCGAACATTCCCTGCAGTATCTCCAGACCGTTCCCGGCGGCGGTAAGCGATTCCACCTGTTCCAGGAACTGGGCCGCCGTGGTGACTTGCCGGGCCAGATCGGAGCTGATGTCGGTGGTGCGCAGTGCCAACTCCGCGCTGGTCAAGCCTTCGTCCGAGTTGCCGCACGCCTGGATCCCCGCCAACAGAAAAATCGTCGTCAAACCTGCAATGACATGTTTCATCTTCATTCCTCCAAGTAGATAGTGGACGCCTCGTGCGCCGTTTTATTGGTTAACACCTCGGCAACGGATCCCGGTACAGTTTAGCAATATTCGTGCCAGGTAAAAATGTACCAACCAATCCCGAAAACATTGAGAGATGAGGCGAACGTGTGATCTGCGTCATGTTCTTTTTGACTACAACTGTGAATAAAAACGACAACTAGCCACCAAGAGCCCGTTCGGTCTTTCCATCTAGCAACCCATCATGATCACTATTGATTTCATTGCAACCGCGTATCGTATTGATTTGAACGATTTTTCATAGGATTGGAACCGCGACCAGCGGTTTTTGGCGGATTTCATTTTTGATGGTCTCGCAACTCGCCGTAGCCAAGAACCCGACTTCGCCAAGGCTACGTCGGGTCGCCTCGCCATTCTTCCCCGCGGCCGCGGGGCATCCTGGCGAAGGCGAGTGAATCTAGTCGTGAGCAGGAGTCTGCTGCCCCGACTTTGTTCCTATTTTCTTCAAAAGCTCGGGAGGCAAGGACGGCAGCTGCGGATTTCCGATCTGGACCTGGTGGTATTGCTTGAGGAATGAGACCGCTCCTCGAGTCACGGTTTCCTTGACGGCTGTTTTGCCCAAATTCCGTTCGATATGATACACCATGAACATTCCGGATATACAAGCGTATTTGGACCAGTACTTGCCGGCATTTCCGGCTTCCAGTATCTGCTGTTTTTGCGCCCTGTCAATGCTGGGATCCGACAGTTGTCGAACGGCAACGCCAAGCTGTCGAAAAGCACTTCTTTCGCGATTCTTGTATTCTTCCGATTGATTGTATTTGGCGATGAGTTTCTCGTCCTGATGATGACTGATGTAGTGTGCAATTCCCTCATTTTGCATCATCTCGATCAAGGTCTCTAGCTCCGATTCATCCGGTCTGCCCTGCCAACGTGGCGAGATCTCCTTGTACTTTGCGAATGCAAAATGAAATCCTTCATGTGTCATGGAGTGTGATATGTGATCTATTAGCGCTTCTGGTTTTCGGCCTTTACCGTAGAGGTGGGTCATGATGGACAAGTTAACGACAATAACAGGTTGGCCATCGTCGGAAAGCTTGTAGCTGTCTCCAAGCTGTTTCACCCTGAGAACCATCGCGTCGCCCCATTCCCATCCCGTTAGAACGAAATAGACATGGCAACTCAGATTCAAAGGGTACTCCATGGGGATATAGGCCGCTACTCTTCTCGTGACTTCGCTCGAGAAGTCGTGCTTCTTTATGGCTTGTAGAAGCAACGCGCTATCCCGCTTCTGTCGCCACGCCAAGTCAATCCCGTAGGGATCCGCTTTCAACTTGCGATTCCGCGAAAATCGCCGCAGATCATCGGCGAAACTGGACAACTTGCCTTGTGGCAAGGTGGTTTTCACGTACTCGGCCATGATTTGCGTGCCCGGCCGGACCAGCAACTGTCTCGCTGTTATTTCGTCAGTGGGGTCGTTGAACCACTTGTAAAGCAATTCGGCAGATTGGGTGTGAATATCAAACTTGATTCTCAGTCTTTTGCCAACGCCGGCAGCTTTTGCCTGAGCTTGTGCGATTCCATGGGTCCCATCTTGGGCAGATGCGGTGGGGCTGGTGGCCGTTGGTATTGCCTCAGCACGACCCGTTTTGCCGTCTGGGGTTCCTTCCTCCGGGGTTTTCTTGCCGCAGGAAACCAGCACGACGATAAACAGAACCGATGGAATAATGCTCTTTTTCATGAAAAGACCTCCGCATGGATTCGACCGGAGAAGGTAGTCGTTTAGCCGCGGGCGTGGACCAACAACCGGGTATCGTCTTCGAAAACAACCGAAATCTTGCCGCCCGGGCGGACCTCTTGCACCACACCGATGCCGAACTTTCCGTGAATGATGACCTGGTCGGCCAGAAAGGTTTCCTTGGGCGAATAAGCTCGCGGGTTGGAAAGATTCTTATCCTGGGAGGCCTGTTGCCAGGCTCTGGCCGGGTGCGGCTTGGCCGTGCTCTTGGCCGCTTTGGCCCGGGGCCCACGGCTACCGACCGCCCTGGGTTTGGCCTTTTCGGCCCGGTAGTTGTGCTGGCTCTTGCAGCTATTGCACATGACCCGGGCCGGATCGCCTCTAACCATGGCCAACACGGTGTGAGCAAGCATCCGCTTGCACTTGGTGCACCAGGCGTCGACGTCCGCCCCCACCCGGACCGCTGGTCCGAGGGGTTTGTAGTCCGAAATGCGTTTGTAACGTTCCAAAGCAGCTCCTAACAATCGCAGCCTTGTACACCAATCAACCGGCCGGGGCAAGTTGTCTATTCTTCTATTTTGCCCCTGTCTGGCGAAAATGTTCGGCGAAAAGGCCGGCCGAAGGCCGGTTCAACCGCGCTTCTCGGTGGAGCCCTACGCGCATGCGCGTGGCCCCTCCACGCTATTCGGCGGAACCCAAGGAAATAGGTCCCGATCCCGTAGGGTGTTGTACCGAATCCGGCAAGTGCAAACAAAACCATCTCCAGCGGGGGTGCAACTGCCTCCGTTTAAGCAAGGGTTGGGGTCGCAGCCGTCGGATTGCGGGTGCGTATCCCCACAGGCGGTCCAAAGGGCACTGCAGCCCATGAACAGCCCCAAACCCCATAGTCGGTTCACGTGGTATCGCATTTATGATGATGTCATATTTCTTATTCTCCTCGCCGGGGCTTGGATCGTGTTTTGGACCCTACAGATGAGATTCAAGCAGTCCGTCGAGGTCGCTCAAGATTTTGGTATTCCCGTCCTGGGCATGTTTTTTCAGATTGTCTCCATAGACATCGAGCCGGGCCAAGAAATTCTTGATGACCCGCGGGTCCAGCGATTCGTGAAACTCGCCGTATCCAAGCTTTTCGAGGTAGAGGGAATTGAGTACCTGCTCGAACTGTTTCCGCACAGGAACTGCGAGGTAAGGCTTTCCCAGATAGACCGATTCGCTCATCAGGGAAAAGCCCCCGGTTGCGATTACCGCCCGGCATGAGGCCAGATCTTGGACGAAACCGTCCCCGGAGAAATCCAGAAGCCGGAGGTTGCCAATTTCCTGCCGGTGCCCAAATCCGTAAACCCTGAAACTGACATTAAATTTCTGAAGAATCTCCAGAAGACCTTCATCCGTGGCCGACGTCTGATATACCAAGATGTGTTCCCCGCGGGTGACCTGGGCGTCCAGAATCTCTGGACGAAGAATTGGCGGGTAAAGACTCGTGCGCTCTTTTCTTACCTCCGGAAAGAAAAAGCTTGTAACCATGTAGTGGGCGCAGCCGGGAAGCTTGCTCTTCACAATCGCGCGGGCCAGGAGAAAATCATTCATGTATTTCTTGGGAATCTCGATATCCAGCTCACAGCGGTTCAAGATCTGCATGTTGTCTATAGATATTACGGGAATGTCGTAGGACATTCCGAACATGTAAGCAAAACTTTCAAAGTCACTGACTACAACATCGGGAGAGAACTGTTTGCCGATCTCAACAAAATGCTTCACATTGCGTGACACCATGGCAGGAAGGCTTTTGACGAAGTTCATGAAGGTGCTGCTGCGGTCGACCGAGCCGCTCTCGTAGATTATTCTCAGGCCTTCTATCTCGATGACATCGGGAAAAAACCGGGTAAGATAGTTGTGCGCCTTTCCCGAGGCCACGATCAGGAGTTGGTGGTCTGCCGACAGGTGGCCGAGAATCACCTTGCTCCTGGTGGCATGTCCCATGCCCTCTCCCACGACACCGTACAAAATTTTCATGCCCGCTCCCCTTCGACTCAGAGCAGAAGTAAAAGTAGGACAGCACCGCTATTATTTCAGGCAGGTGGAAAATGACTATAGGGTGAACCAACATTACCAGTTGACAAGTCGCAGCCCAACCCCGAATGTCGTTTTGCCTTCCACGTCATGCATGATCACCGGACTCACGCTCAACTTCTGACCTTCCAGTTCAAGTTCCCGAGAACCCCACAAAGTAAACCCAATGCCCATGGCGCCTGTCACAAAATGAGGGATGGCAATCCAGAAGAGGTTTAGGTTGTCGCCATTAAATGTCAAGTTATCGCCTTCCAATGCGGCGACCAACCAAATAGCGCCGGCCACCAGATTGGTGACACCCGAGATATAGCCACCAGCGCGCCATGACTGAGGAGAGGAGCATTCTGGACAGGCTGCGTAGGTGAGGTTGCCTACGGCAAAGACCACGCCGGTACCACAGACGATTCCAAGTTCGGTGATTAGCAAAGTCATTTCGAATGCTTCGTCAATACGAACGATTTCATCGGCAACGACTGTAGTCGAAGAAAGGCACAGGACGCAGATCATCACCAAGCCCGTTATGCCCCGTCCTGTTTTGGACAGACTATACCTTGAGGCCGTGGTCCGAGTACCGTTTTTCATGCGAATCCTTCCTTGAAGGTAATTACTGAAATATCAGACAGTTGTAAATAGCACTCTGGAGTCTCTTCTCTTCTTTTCCTCCATACGGTTAGCGTTCGCAGACAGACCAGCAATACTCGTGCCAGGTGAAACCAAGTCTGAAAACATTGAGAGATTAGGCGAATGCGTGATCTGCGCAATGTACTTTTTGACCACAACTGTGAATAGAAACGACAACTACCCAGCGACAATTAGGCCTTCCCCCCCGGGGGAGAAGAAGTCGCCGAGATTCACTCGCTGGGTTCCTTTTGGGGAACTGCTTCCTTTTCCGGTTCGTCGTCGGGGCGGCTTTCGGGCAGATCGTCGTACAGGGAGAGTACCTGGTTTTTCACGAAGGCGATCTGCCGGCTCGCGGCCTGGGTCCAGCGGTTCTTGATCCGGGTTCGCTCGGCCAGGTTCACGGTCATCTGGAAGACCTTGAGCGCCTTGCGCAGCAGGACGGCGGTGCGCTTGCGCAGCAGGTCCTTGTAGATCCGGGCTTCATCCTCCGAAAGATCGTTGGGCACCAGCGCTTGCTCCATGGCCTTGTGCAGGTGCAGGTACAGGTTGCCGATCCGATAGCCGGCGGCGGTGGCCCAGTCGGGATCTCCGTAGCGAATGGTTCGGAGGTAGCCCCCCTGGGCCAGAAGCAGTAGGGCGGCCTTGGCCCCCAGGTCGGCGTTCATCTGTTCCTCGGGCAGGCGCAGCGGTGCGGCCAGGAAGCGTTCCTCGGTCATCTCGCTCAGGCGAAATTCGGCCCGCGCGGCGGGTACGGGATCCAGATACTCGTCCCGCTCGCGCTTCCGGTAGATACGCAACGCTCGGCGGAAGGCGGTCTCCGCCTTGATCGGCTCGCCCATCTTCTTGAGCGCCTCCCCCTTGAGCACCAGGGCGTCGATGCGATCGGAGACGGTCAGATCCTCGCGGTTGACCAACCTATCGAGCAGCTCGGACGCCTCCGGGTGCTTTCCCAGGCTGGAAAGGCACCGGCTTTCCCGGAAACCCGCATCCACCCAGTCCTTGGATTTTTCCAGGCCCCGGGTGATCACCCGGTAGCGCAAGACGGCTTCCTCGGTCCGGTCCAGCTCTTCCAGGCAACGCCCGGCGTTGAAAGCCGCGGCGGAGAAGTAGCGGGAGGAAGAGAACTCTTCGATGAGGCGATCGTAGAAGGCCACCGCCCGATCGCAGCGCCCGGATTCATGCAAGCGCAGGCCTTCCTGGTAGAGGGTGATGGCGTCGAAGTCGACCAGCCCCAGCTCGCGGTCGGGCTTGACCCCGATGTACAGAGGCTCCATGAACAGCTCCTGCGCGGGGGGGGGCGGCTTGAGAGCTTTTCTAGTCGGCGCACAGTCAACCAGCGCGATTGCGGCCAGGCAGAGGGTGAGAGCTCTTTTCGGCATCATCTTCTTGGACAGTCGAAGGACCTCCGGAGTTCCGCGTGCGAGTTTTTCACGCTGCGGCCCGGTTTGCAAGAGACGCTCCGGTTTGCCGAAGAAGAAACCTCCGCGGGCTGCGGGGGATTGGGGGGTGCCTCAAGCAGGAACCACCTGGACCATGAAACGGCGGTTTCGGGGTCCGTCGAAATCACAGAAAAAGACCGACTGCCAGGTCCCCAACACGGGTTGTCCGTCCTCGATGACGATCTTGGCCGAACAGCCCATCAACGAAGACTTCACGTGCGCGGCCGTGTTGCCCTCGGCATGGGCATAACCGCCGGTCCAGGGTACCATCCGGTCGAGAACGGTGATGATGTCACCGGGTACGGCGGGATCCGCGTTTTCGTTGATGGTGAGCCCCGCGGTGGTATGCGGGCAGTAAACCAGGCACAGGCCGTTCTTCAACCCGCTCTCCTGGATGACTCTTCTCACCTGCGGGGTAATGTCGGTCAGCGAGTCCCGGCCCTGGGTCGATAGGTTGAATGTTTGCATTACTATAATCTCCCTTGCGTGAAAACGGCCCGGCGCAGCTTTTCCAGGCCCTCGATATCGTGGATGTCTTCATCGAGCAACGGCACCTCGACCACGTGACTGTGGTTGGGGAGTGATTCCTTCAACTCGGCCAGGCGCCGCTGATCCCGGCCGGCCAGATCGGAAAGCATTTGGTGGGCCTTCTGCATGGCCGCAACCGTTTTCTCCACCTCGTGGTCGTCCATTTCGGCCGCCAACGCGCCGGTCAGTTCTTCGCGCCAGGTCGGCTCTTGGGGGAGGGCGGCGGGTTTTGGCATCACCCGGTTGGCCACGACTGCGCCCGGAGCAAGATGCCGGCGGGACAGCCGGCGGTTCAGGTAGCGGCATTCTTCGCTGCGGCTGGGATCCGGGGTGGTCACCAGCAGGAAGGCGGATGCGTCGGTTGTCAAGATGGACCGCAGCGCCACGGCACGTTGGCGGAATCCTTCGATCAATCCGGAGAACAGATCGATGAAGGCGGCCAGATCCTTGAGAAACTGGATACCGGTGAATTTGGAAAGCGTGCGGACCACGTAGCCGCCGGAGAAGTTTAGAACCTTCAGGCCCAGCTTTCCCGTCAACAGAGCGGGTCGCATCAGCCACCGGTAGCTGTCGTGTTCGAGCACGTCCAGAACCCGGTCGGGCGCCTCCAGGAAATCCAGGCCATGGGTTGTGGGCGGCGTGTCCACGATCAGGAGATCGTAGTCGCCGTGAACATGTAGGTGGTAGATCTCCTCCATGGCGGCATACTCGCGCGAGCCCACCAGGTCTTGGCATAGCCGATCGAAGAAGGGGTTCTCCAGAATACGTTGCCGCCGGCGGGGGTCGGAGACCTCCCGGGCGATCAGATCGGTGAGGCTGCGGCCGGTGTCCAGCATGGCAATAAAGAGCGGCGTCTTCGCCGGCACTCCCGAGCGGTTCAGGGTGTCTTTAGACAGCCCGTGGCGATCGCCCGCGGTAAGAGTGTCCAGGCCCAGCGCGTCGGCCAGGCGCATGGCCGGATCGATGGTCAGAACCAGGGCCCGCCGGCCCTGTACGGCCGCTTCCAGGCCCAGGGTGGCGGCCAGGGTGGTTTTACCCACCCCTCCGGGGCCCATGACCACCAGGATGCGCTGGGTGCCTATGATGGATTCCAAAGTCACGCTTTCTCCGCCAGAGCGCCGGCCAACTGGTTGACGACCGTCAGGTTATCGCCCGGGGTGAGGATCTCCGGCAGGAGTATTACCTCGAGATCCACCCCCGCCCGCAGGCGATCGATGTAGACCTCCTGAAGCTTGAGGCGAGTGCGCAGGAGCGCGGCAGAGCTCGCCAGCGAACTTCCCAGTGGGTGACGTCCCGCGGCCGCCAGGACGGCCTCCGCCCGGGGCGGGAAGGGATCCTCCAGGGTCCGGTTGAGAAAAACCGCGCCCAGAGGCAGCTCCAGTTCGTCCTTCAGCCGGTGGTGGAGATCCACCGCCTCGGAAACCGGCAATTCCTCGGGGGTGACAACCAGATTGATCGTTGTCTGCTTCCGGTTCTCTAGAAGTTTCAAAATCCACTCCGCTCCGTTATAGAGCGGACCGCGGGGAGCGGTCTGCATGACCGCGCGGGGCGCGGCGAGCATCAGGGCCCCGGGACCCGAGGAGGGGGCGTCCAGGATCGCCAGGTCGTACCGACCTTCCTCGATCAGAAAAGCCAGGTGGCCGAGGACCAGGATCTCCGAGAGCGAGGGGATGGCCTTTAGAAACCGGCGGACCGCCCGTTGCTCGAATACCGCCCGGTAAACCGAGCGAAAGCGGAGCAATCGTACGGCGTACACCTCCAGAGCCGCGGCCGGGGTGAGGTGGATCCACTCGAGCCCGTCCTGGAGTCTGAGCGGTCCGTCGTTCTCCGTCTTGACTCCGAACAGCGGTGGAATACGTCTGGAGGAACGAACTTCCGCGAGCAGGACCCGCCGGCCGGTCTTCAGCGCAGACAGGGCCACGGCCGTGGAGAGGGACGTCTTGCCCACGCCTCCCTTGCCGGTAAAAATAGCCAGCTTGCCGTCGAGCAGTTTTGCCAGTGGGCTGTTTTCCTTGACTTTCACGGGGCGCCCATTATAGATGCGGCTTTTGGCAATTAGCAATTGGCAATTAGCTTTAAGCCGCAATGATGCACTGCTTTTATTGCTAACGGCTAAGAGCCGACGGCTGGCGAAGTCATGAGACGAATTGCTTTTATCAACGAGAAGGGCGGTAGCTGCAAGACCACGCTGGCCGTGAACGTCGCGGCCTACATGGCCGATCACGGCAGCCGCGTGTTGCTGGTGGACTTGGATCCCCAGGGCCAGGCGGGCAAGAGCCTGGGATTCTTCGTGCGGGATATGTCTCCCACGGTGCACGATGTGCTGGTGGATCCCACAGTGGAGGCCCGGGCGGCCATCCGGCCTAGCCACGTGGAGCGGCTGGATGTGATCGTGTCCAACAAGCGCCTGGCGGATTTTCCCGTGGAAGTGGCCAGTCATCCCGACCGGGAAAGAAAGCTGGCCGGAAAGCTGCAAGCCGTTACTGGCTACGACTTCATCATCTACGATTCGCCTCCCTCCATGGGATTAATCGTCACCAACGTGATGCTGGCTACCGAGGAGATCGTCGTTCCGGTGAACTTGACCTTTTTTGCCCTGGACGGTTGTGCCGAGATCGTCGAAAGCGTAGAAGACATTCGCGCGCGTTTCGGCAAGCAGGATCTGGAAATCATCCTGGTGGTTCCCACGTTGTACCGGTCCACCAAGATGGCCGACGAGATCGTCTCCAAGCTGAAGATCCACTTTCCGACAAAGACAGCCCGGACGGTCATCGGCTACAACGTAAAGATCGACGAGGCCCAGAGCCACGGGAAAACCATCTGGGAGTACTCCTCCTGGTCCCGCGGAGCCTACATGCTCGAATCTCTGGCCAAGGAGATCCTGGCTCTCGAAGTTTGAGGGTGTTTGTGTCCGGACGCGTTACTCCAGGCGGGCTTCCAGTTCTTCGATTCTTTTGCGCAACTCGGCAAGCTGCTCGCGCATCTGGGCCGGTGAGCCGAAGACGCTCACCGCGGTGTGAAGCAGTTCGTCCAGGTTCTTGCGCATTTCGTCGAGAGCCTTATGGGTGTTGGAGAAAAAGTCGCGGACCTGCCGGGTTTTTTCCTCCACGGTGGTTTCCGAGCGGCGCACGATCTCGTCCACCTTGCGCTCGGCTTCTTCTTTCAGGGATGCGACCGGATTGGTGACCGCCCGCTGGATGAAATCGGAGATGGTGGCCCCCCGGGTCCGGATGATTTCTTTGAGCAAGCTCAAGGGCATGCGGGTGGTTTGCTTCTTCTGCTCTTCGTAGAGTATTTGCGCCAGGGTGACCTCGGTGAGGTTCTTTCCCGTGCGATTGTCGACAATCTGGACTTCTTCACCGGCTTTGACCATCCCGGCGATATCTTCCAGGGTCACGTAACGGCTTTTCTTGGTGTCGTATAGCTTGCGGTTGGTGTACCGCTTGATGATCCGCGGTTTCTGCGCCTCTTCCATACCCTTTGCCTACTCCGGTTTGCCGCCGGCTGTCAATATTATCTTCCACCGTTCCCTTTACCCAAATCTTGATTAACTGGGGCTTATCTAGCATGATGAGAGACTCGGGGGTATTCATGATCGTCGAATGCTCGCAGTGCCAGACCAAGTTCAAGATCTCGGATGAGAAGATTGTTCCCCAAGGGGTCAAGGTTCGTTGCTCCAAGTGCAAGCACATGTTCGTGGTAAAGCCGGGCGGCGTCGAGGCGATGGCCGAGAAGGCGAACAACGAAGCGGGTATTCCCGATGACATCTTCAAGGTGCCCACGCGGGTAGATCCCCAGTCGCCCGAGACCCCGTCCGCGGGAAGTAGGTTCCCCCTGCCTCCCCCGGCTATGCCTTTCGGACCGGGTCCGAGCCTGGCGGACAAGATCGATCTGGATTCCGGCGAGTCGTCCTCGGTGCCCGCCCAGCTTCCCGAGCGGCCGTCCCTGGAAGAAATGCCGGCCCGGCCGCCTTCCCAGGCGCCGACGCTGGTGCCCTCGACGGTGTTTCCCAGTCACGAAGCGCCCCCGGTCACGGTTAGTCCGCCGGCCGGCGCTTCGAAATCCAACCTCGGAGATTCCCTCTTTGGCGATCTTTCTCTGGCATCGGAGGGGCAGCAGCCCCAGGCGGAGCCGGCGGAGAAAAAACCGCCGGCTCCGCCTTTGTCGCACTCTCCGAGTGCTGCTTCGCAAACTGACGACGATCCCTTTGCCGGGATCGATGTTTCGGCTCCGTCACCGCTCCCGGAACCGCTCCCGAAGGCCGAGAAGCCCGCTCCATGGACAGCCCCCGTCGGGCCGCCGAGCTCCGATCCGGTGAGCGGGGAAGCCGCGGGCCGGCCGACCAAAGATCTCTTCGACGATTTGGCAGATCCCCTCGCGGGCATGTCGTCCACCGAGGCTGGTGAGAAGCCTCCGTCCGAGGGAGATCTCCTGCCTTCTCGGGGTTCGGATCTGCCCGCAAAACTCGCGAGTGAACCGCCGCCCGCCCCTCCGGGCAGGCCTCAGGACGATGTCTTCGCCTCTCCCCAGTCGCCGGCCGGGGCGGACAATCCGTTCGACGGCATCGATACCTCCGTGCCCACGGACAAACCTGCGGCCAGGGGGGCCGATTCGATGGCCGGCGGCGATCCCTTCTCACAGCTCGACTCTTTCGCGTCCATGGATGCGCCGGGAGCGGAGGATAGCGCGGGGCCGTCGGGACTGGAGCTGGATCCGGATGGCCGGTTGACCGGTGAGCCCTTGCCCGAACCTCCGCCGCCGACGAAGACCGCACCGGTACAGGCGCCGCAACCGGCGCCTGTTCGCGCGCCACCGCCGGTTGCGGCGGCGCCCACGCCCATGGCCGCCTCGGTGCCGCGGAAGGCGCCTTCCGGGATGCTTTGGGCGTACAAGGTGGGGTTTGGTCTGTTGGCCCTGATGATTGTCCTGTTGCTCTTTGTTGCCTATCGAAGCGGAGGCAAGCCCGACCTGGCCTCTTGGTCTACCTACGTTCGGGCGTTTACCGGAGAGGCGGGTAGCGAGGAAGTGGCTGGCGACCTGGAGGCGGTCGGAGTCAAGAACACGGCGTACCGCACTCGCAGCGGTTATCCGTTGCTGGTCGTCTGGGGAAGAGTCAGCAACAAGACCAAGGCCCAGAAATCGGCGGTGGTGGTGTCGGGACAGCTTTTGGACGAAAAGGGGGAGGAACTGGGCAAGTTCACCGCTCCGGTGGGGGTTACCTTCACAGAGCGGGAAGTGTTCGATATGACCGATCACCTGGCGGTGGCATCCGCCTACCACTCCCGACTGGAGCAGGTTCTCGACTTGGATGTCCCGCCCGAAGGCGATGTGCCCTTCATGCTCGTTTTCTACGACCATCCCAAGGAAATGGAAGGTATCCGCATCCGGGTTCTGTCCAAGGAAAGCGAAGATCCACTGCGCGGCCTTCCCCCGGACACCCGACCGACAGAAGGCCAAGAAGGGGCTTCGGCCCAAGAAGACCAGCCGGGCACAAAGCCTTCCCGGAAGAAACCGCCCGCGTCTTCCGCCGGGGTCGGGGTAAAGAAGAAGGGCACCATCGTTCGCCTGAAACCCAAGCAGGGGGAGTAGCCGGAACCGGGAAAAAGGTATCCGTTCAGGCCCCTCGGTATCCTCCTTCCATTTCTTACGAAAAATATCAGGAAGAGGTCGATGCCGTGCCTGTAGAAGTGGAAGCAACAGAAAACATGGAGGACGTAGAGTAGTGGGTTCGTCCGGCCACCGGAAGAAAGTCAAAAAAACGAAATCCGTCTGGGGAAGGTTGATTCGCCGTCTGCGTTCCGTGCCCGAGTTGGGCATGCGCAGGCAGTTGCTCCTCGATCGGCTGCACGCCATGCAGCCGGGCGACGCATTGAGCTTCTTTTCCGAGGTGGTGGCCGGTGTAACGCGCAGAAACGCCGCCTGCCTGGTGGCGCTGGAGGCCATACACGCGGCCATTCTGCAGGGCCAGGACCAGGGTCCGATCTATGAGTTGCTGGCCGAGGTGTACCGGTTGGCCCGGGAGGAGGAGAACGAGGGCGTGGCCCGGCTCTTGATGATCGCCAAGCCGAAGCGGGGCCCCGTGACCCCCGAGGCGGTCCCCGGCGATCTGGAAATGTCGCAGTTGACCCTTGGTGTGAGGAAGTTTCTGGCCCGGGGTCACGACCGAACCAGGCTGGATCGTCTGCTGTTCGACCCCGACCCCTGCGTGGTCCGTAATCTGCTACGCAATCCCCGCCTAACCGAGCAGGACGTGATGCGCCTGGCCGCCCGGCGTCCCACTCGGACGGAGATCCAGAAAGAGATCCACAAAAGCCGCTGGGGGACGCGATACCGGATCCGCCTGGCGCTGGTGTGCAATCCCTATACCCAAACCGATCTTTCCTTGAAGCTGGTGGGTTTCCTACTACACAAGGATCTGAGGATGGTGGGGCATGATGGAAACCTTCACGAGCTGGTTCGCGAGGAGGCCCGACGGATGATGAAGAAGCGGCGCGCGGGTAAGCCAGAAGAAGAACCGGAGGAGGATTGATTGGCTTACGATTCGTCGTCTTCCTCGATTGCCTGATTGCGCATCCTTTGTATGGCTTTGCCCGCGGCACTGGAGATGGCGGGAAGCTTGCCCGCCCCGAAGATCAACAGGACGACGATTAAGATAAGGACCAGCTCTGCGAATCCAGGCATCGGGGCGCGTTCCCGCGAATCAGCGCCGCAAACCGCGCGGCATACCCAGGGGCACGGCTGCGCTGCGCTTCGCCGCAAGCTTAATCAAGGATAGCATCATGGCGATACAGTTCGTTGAACAGATTTCAAGCTCAACGCCTCCAGGCAGGGCTAGCCCCGTGTCGCTTCGCGCCACGGGACAAGGCCGATTCGCGGGCGTCTGGAGACTTCGATGAAACTTAACTCAAGTGCAAAGATCACGGCGTCTCAAGTGCCTAGTAGTCGAAACCGAGCTTGAAGTTGAACAGGCTCACCGAATCCAGGCCGATGATGCCCTCCAGGGTGAACTGGAAGATAAAGGTCTTCAGGCGGCAGCCGAAGAAGAAGCGGTGGTGCGTATTGTCGTTCCAGTTCATTTCGTTGAAGACCTGGCCCAGCATGTCGGGGGTGGCGTCCAAAATCACGTGGGAGCTGGCGTGGATGAAGTGCATGTTGTAGCCGGCATAGGGAGTCAAGGACAGCATGCCGCCGACGCCGAAGGCCTTGGACATGGAGATGTCCCAGCCCCCCGTGCTCAACTCGAAGTCCTTCGAGCCGATCATGTGGTTTATGCTGAATCGAACCGCCAGATCGGGAATCCAGTAGAAGCCCTCGTTCAACGCCCACTTGGCTTCGGCGCCCACGACGAACAGCTCGCTCTCCGGGATGTAGCTGAGCTGAGCGCCTATCTCGGTGCTGAAAGGCAGTCCCTTGCGCACGTGGATATGCGGGATGAATATCACGCTGCTGGGCTTGCCCTCGGTGGGAATGGTCCAGAAGTCCTCGCTGTTGCTGATGGGAGCGATGGTTCCCTCGAGGCTGAAGGAGAAGCCGTTGAGGCCCAGGGTCTCCGCCGGAGCCAGAAAGACCGGGGCGGAGATCATCCCCAGCTCGGTCATCAGGCCTTCGAAGAGCAACTGGGCGCAGCCCGGCTGGAATTCACCCGTTGTAAAATCTCCGATGGGGCAGGAGCTGGTGACGAATTTGCCCAGACTTATATCGTAACGCCCCGCTTTGGCTGGAGAACCGATTAGCAGGCCCAAGAGCAACAAAGACAAACAAATACGTCGGACGCTCATACCGTGGTCCTCGATTGAAATGCCACAAACCGCTTTATTTGCAGGAACCTAGCACCGGCGCGGCGAATATGTCAAGTAATTTAGTTCCCGCCAAAACTTCAGTAAATCAGTTCCCGGTTCCCAGTTTAAGTTTTCCTTTTGAGGCGTGGACACATTCGAACCGGGAACTGGGAACTGGGAACCGGGAACTGAAGTTTGACCTACGTTGGAGTGGTTGGGTATACACTGGATTCATGGATGAATTGAGCAAAAAAGTCACCGAAGCCCTGAAGCAATGGAGTGGGGGTGGCGTTGCCGATCTGACACTCGAGTTGCTGCATGGAGACGCCTCGGCGCGTCGTTACGTACGGGTGGATGGCGGTTTCGCCGGTGCCCCGGTGGTGGCCATGATACTGGCCGCGGAGCAGGCCCGGTTCTCCGAGGAGGCCATGGGCAAGGAAGCGCCGGACGAGTTGCCGTTTTCGAATGTCCAGCGTTATCTGTCCGGGCTGGGCATCCGCGTGCCGAACGTCTTGTACATCGACGAGCCACTGGGCGTGGTTCTGCTCGAGGATTTAGGGGATCTGACCGTGGAGCGCCGGTTCAAGACCACCGATGCGGATACTCAGAGGGACCTGTACGAGCGCGCGGTGGATCTGCTGGTGGAGCTTCAGACCAAAACGGCCGCGGGAAAGGCCGGCGACTGTATCGCCTATACCCGGACGTTCGAATTCGACCTGCTGCGCTGGGAGCTGGATCATTTCATCGAGTATCTGCTGGGGGCGGATCGGAAGGTGACACTGAGCGGTGCGGACAAGCAGGTGGTTGACCGGGCCTTCGACGAGTTGGCCCGCGGCATCGCCGCCTGGCCGCGGGGGTTCGTCCACCGTGATTTTCAGAGTCGCAACTTGATGCTCAAGGGTGACGAGATGGTGTTGATCGATTTCCAGGACTGTCTGGTGGGCCCGCACCTCTACGACTTGACGGCGCTACTGCGTGACTCGTACGTGCGGCTCGACTCCGACCTCGTCGACCGGCTCATCGATCGCTACCGGGAGGGCTGCCGGCAGGCGGGTCTGCAACGCCCGGCAAAGGAGGTTCTGATCGATCGGTTCCACCGCATGACCCTCCAGCGCAAACTGAAAGACTCCGGGCGGTTCGTGTTCATCGACCGGGTCAAGAAAAACCCCGATTTCCTGCCCTTCATTTCCGCGTCGCTGAAGTACGTCGCCGCGGCCTTCGACCACCTCCCGGATCTTTTGCCCTGCCGCGAGGTGCTGGCCCGGGCGGTGCCGGAGCTGTCGCCGTGAATCCCCCCAAGGCCATGGTGCTTTGCGCGGGCTTCGGAACCCGGCTGCGGCCGCTGACCCACGTCCTGCCCAAGCCGCTGGTTCCCGTGGCCAATCGCCCGCTGATCGCTTACACCCTTGCGCTGCTCGAAAAGGCCGGGGTCCGGCAGGTGGCCGTCAACCTCCATCACCTGGGCGAGAAGATCCAAAAAGCCCTGGGTGACAAAACCGAGTCCGGCCTGGAGATCGCCTACTCGCCCGAGGAGCCCATCCTGGGTACCGGTGGCGGTGTGATGCGCATGCGCTCGTACCTGGAAGACGATCGCTTCTACCTGTTCAACGGCGACGTGCTCTGCGGTGTGGATCTGGAGGCGCTGATGCGATTCCACACCGAGCGCAACGCGGCGGCCACCATGGTGGTGGGCCCGCTTCCCCCCGGCGCCGCCTACACACCGTTGCGGGTAGACGCGGAAGGCTGGCTGGTGGAGCTGAAAGACGCCCGTCGCCGGCCCGCGGGGGAAACCCGGCAGGTCATGTTCCTGGGAGTGCATGTGCTCGAGCCCCAGGTCTTTGACTTCCTGCCGGCCGGGGGGTTCGCCTGCATCAACAACCAGGCCTACACCGCGATGATCGAAAAAGGCCTGGACATCGCTGCTTACTTCCACGGCGGCTTCTGGTACGACCTGGGCACACCCGCGGCTTACCTGGCCGCCAACCTGTCACTCCTCTCCGGCCGCGTATGTCCTCCCCACTTGGATCCCCTCGATGGAGCGTCCCCCGAGGGGGTGCTGTTAGGGAAAGGCGTGCAACTGGGCGAAGCAGTCGAGCTCGGTCCGGAAGTGGCGGTGGGCGACGACTGTATCATCGGCGACGGCGCGCAGATATCCCGCAGCGTGGTCTGGGCGGGAGAGAAGATCGCCTCGGGGGTCAGCCTGGACAGGAAGATTGTGGCCGGGGGGCAAGTGCTACGGGTTTGATTGCCTACACTTCTACAGCGAATCGATCTTGACGATGATGACGGTGATGTTGTCGACGCCGCCGGCCGCGTTGGCCTTGTCGATGAGGGTATTGACGGCCTGATTCAGGTCGGGGGTGGTGTTGATTGTCGCGAGTAGCTCCTCATCGGTCACCATTCCGTTTAGTCCATCGGAGCAGCTCACGAAGATGTCGCCAGCCTGAAGGGGGTACCGGGACAGATCCACCAACACGGTTTCCTTCATCCCCAGCGCGCGCACGATGACGTTCTTGTGGGGGAAGTTGGCGATCTCGTCCGGGGTGAGCTTCTTGGCCTTGATGTAGTCGTTTAGAAGCGAGTGATCCTCGGTCAGCTGGGTTAGCTGCCCGTCGCGGACCCGGTAGACCCGTGAGTCGCCCACGTGTGCCACCAGGGCGTCCCCTCCGGCGAAGTTCATCCCGGCGATGGTTGTGCCCATCCCTCGGTAGCGGGCTTCCCGCTTGGAGGCCTCGAAGATACGCAGGTTGGCCAGCTTGACGGACATGATGAAGCGGTTTTCTTCGTAGGACCGGTTCTTGTCCATCTTGTATGGCCAGGTGATGTCCTCGTCCTGGCGGGTGGCCTTGAAGAAGTTGGCGATGCCCTCGACCGCGATCTGGCTGGCTACTTCTCCCGAACTGTGGCCGCCCATTCCGTCGGCTACGGTAAAGAGGTTCTCCTCGGGCATTTGGAGGAGGTTGTCCTCGTTGCGAGATCGTTTTATCCCGACGTTGGTCTTGCCTGCGGCTGTAATTTCCATGTCTTCGCAAATCCCCGAATGTATTTATTTTAGCTACCATGCACGCTCAAGCCATGTCAAGAATCTCCGGGACCTCCGTTGCCACTACACTGGACACACGGCATGGATCCGTGGACAATGATCTCCAGCCGGAGGGATGGCCGAGTGGTTGAAGGCGGCGGTCTTGAAAACCGCTGGAGTGAAAGCTCCCGGGGGTTCGAATCCCTCTCCCTCCGTTTTATTTTTCTTGACTAATCCGTAACATGCCCCTGAATAATGCACCTTTGAAGGAGTACTTTGAGGGAGTGCCATGTATACAACGGTGGAAAAATTTCCAAACTTTCAAAGTTTTGAGAGGAAGATCCTCCGGCTCTGGGAGGAGACCCGGGCCTTCGAGCTTCTCCGGGAGCAGAACCGGGACAAGCCCATCTGGAGTTTCCTGGATGGCCCCATCACCGCCAACAATCCCATGGGTGTCCACCACGCCTGGGGCCGTTGCCTCAAGGATGCTTACCAGCGTTACCACGCCATGTGCGGCAAGCGGCTTCGGTACCAGAACGGCTTCGACTGCCAGGGCCTGTGGGTCGAGGTGGAGGTGGAGAAGGCGCTGGGCTTCGGGTCGAAGAAGGACATCGAGAAATACGGCCTGGCCAGGTTCGTGGAGGCGTGCAAGCAGCGGGTGAGGAAGTTCTCCAAGATCCAGACGGAGCAGTCCATCCGGCTGGGGTACTGGATGGATTGGAAGGACTCCTACTTCACCATGACCGACGAGAACAACTACACCATCTGGAGCTTTCTGAAAAAGTGCCACGATCGCGGCTTACTTTACAAGGGCTTCGACGCCATGCCCTGGTGCTCCCGCTGCGGCGTGGGCCTGTCCCAGATGGAGATGCACGAGGGCTACAAGTGGGTGGAGCACAAGTCGGTCTTCGTGCGCTTTCCTATCCGCGGGCGGGACCGGGAGGCCTTCCTGGTCTGGACCACCACTCCCTGGACGCTGACCTCCAACGTGGCCGTGGCCGTCCACCCCGAGATGACCTACTACCAGGTCAAGGCGGGGGAGTGGACCTATTACATCGGGGCCGAAAACTTCAAGGGTGACCGCGAGATCGAGGTGGAGGAGGAGACCTCCAAGGGAAAAAAGCGCCGGGTGATCCGGCTATTGAACATCCCCGACGTGCTCAAGAGCCAGGGAGAAGTGAAAGTGCTGGCCGAAGTCCCCGGCAAGGATCTCTGCGGTCTTCAGTACGACGGGCCCTTCGATGAGCTCGAGGCCCAGAACGAAAAGGGCGGCTATCCCTACCCGAACGAAAGCCAAAAGGACGAAACCGGCGTGACTTGCCACCGTGCCATCGCCTGGGAAGAGGTGACCGGATCCGAGGGCTCCGGCATCGTTCACATCGCTCCGGGGTGCGGAAAGGAAGACTTCCAGCTAAGCAAGGAAGTCGGGCTGGTTTCTCTCTCTCCCCTCGACGAGGGCGGGCACTTTCTCTCAAAGTACGGCTGGCTCGAGGGCCGGGCCGCTCATGCCGTGGCCGGCGACATCGTGGCCAACCTGAAGAAGAAGGGCATTCTCGTAGGCCTGGAGAACTACCCGCACCGCTACGCCCACTGCTGGCGCTGCGCCACCCCGGTGCTCTACCGGCAGGTGGACGAGTGGTACATCGACATGCGGTGGCGCGACGAGATTATCAAAACCGTGCCGCAGATCCGCTGGATCCCCGAGTACGGCGAGCAGCTGGAGTTGGACTGGTTGAAGAACATGGGCGACTGGATGATCTCCAAGAAGCGCTACTGGGGCCTGGCGCTTCCCATCTGGCGCTGTGAGAAGTGTGACTGGTTTACGGTAATCGGCGGCCGCGATGAGTTGGCGGAAAAGGCCGTCTCCGGTTGGGACGAGTTCGAGGGCCACAGCCCCCATCGACCCTGGGTGGACGCGGTGAAGATCGAGTGCGAGAAGTGCGGCGGCGCCGCCGCGCGGATCCCCGACGTGGGCAACCCCTGGTTGGATGCGGGCATCGTTCCTTACTCGACCATGGGCTGGCGGGATCCGGAGTACTGGGAACAGTGGTTCCCCGCCGACCTGGTTCTGGAGTGCTTCCCCGGCCAGTTCCGCAACTGGTTCTACGCCATGCTGGCCATGAGCGCGATGATGCAGGCGGATCGCTGGGCCGACAAGGCCGGCGGCCCGCAACGCCGCCAATCGCAGACCGTCGCGCCCTTCAAGACCCTGCTTGGCCACGCCCTGGTGCGTGACGAGGAAGGCCGGGAGATGCACAAGAGCTTGGGCAACTCCGTCGGGTTCGACCACGCCGCCGACACAATTGGGGCCGAGGTGATGCGCTACATGTTCTGCTCCCAGAACCCCGTCGCCAACCTCAACTTTCCCGACATCTCCGAAAAGCGGAAGAAGAACGTCGTCCACCTGGACCAGGAGATCTACCGGAAGCTGCTTACCTTCTGGAACTGCTACTCCTTCTACATTACCTATGCTTCGGTCGACCGGATCACCCCCGACTTGCTGAAGGTTCCTCTCGACGAGCGCTCCGAGCTGGACCGGTGGATTCTCTCCAAGTTCGAGAGCCTGGTGGGCTTCGCCCGCGGTTGTTTCGAGGACTACCGGGTCCACGTGTTGATGGAGCGCTTCGAGCGGTTTTTGGACAACCTGTCCAACTGGTACATCCGCCGCTCCCGCCGCCGCTTCTGGAAGAGCGAGAACGACACCGAAAAGATGACCGCCTACGCCACCCTGTTCGAGATCCTCGAGGGAACCTGCCGCCTGATGGCGCCCATCCTTCCGTTTTTGGCCGAGGAGATTTACCAGAACATCGTTCGCTCGGTGCAGAAGGACGCTCCGGTCAGCGTCCACCTGCTCGAATATCCGCAATACGACGAGAAGATGGTGGACCTGGACCTGGAGAAACGCATCGACGCGGTCATCCGCTACAAGAACCTGGGCCTTTCCATCCGCAACAAGCGGAACATCAAGGTTCGCCAGCCGCTCAAGAAAATCCTGGTCCGGCCCGAGACGCCCGAGGAAAAGGCCGCCCTGGAGACCGAAACCCTCAGGGACCAGATCCTCGAAGAGATCAATGTCAAAGAGCTCGAGCTCATCGATTCCGCCGAAGGGCTCTTCGAGACCAAGGTAAGACCCAACTTCAAGGTCCTGGGCAAGAAACACGGCCGGTACATCAAGGCAATCCAGGCTCACCTGGAGCAGGCCGACCCGGACGTGGTCCGCGCCGCCGTGTCCGGCGGAGGCGTGTACAAGGCCAAGCTCGAGGATCTGGAGATCGCCCTGGTCGAAGAGGATCTCGAAGTTCAGTACACCGGCATCGACGACTACGCCGTGATCTTCGACAACGAGGCTTTCTTGGCCCTGGACACCAACATCACTCCCGAGCTCAAACGCGAGAGCATTGCCCGCGACTTCGTCCGCGGCGTCCAGATCCAAAGGAGGGACCTGGATCTCCACGTGGCCGACCGGATCAAGGTTCGCTACAAGGCAGACCCAGAATCCACGGCCGCCGTCCAGGAATGGTCCGACTACGTCTGCCGCGAGGTCCTGGCGCTCGATCTCGTTCCCGATGACTCGTTGACCGAAGTATCCGGCAAGCGCTTCAAGGTTGGCGGCAAGCCGGTGATCAGCCGTATCGCAAAACACCGGACAACTTGAGTCCTTTTAAGCTCGCCACGCGAGTTGACTTTGGGATGTTGTTTTGCGACACTGAGCATCGGCGCGGCCATCCAAAAAGGCATCGGGCGAAATGCTTGGGAGCTTTTCGCAAACTCTGGGGTGGGGGTCGGGCCGGGCGAGATTGAAAAACGATTAGGGTCTCCTCGCGTCCCCGGGTGCGTCCCCATCCCCCCCGACACCTAGGGACCCTGGAGGCCCATTTTTTATTAACCCCTCGGCACCCACCCGACCTCCGCAGCGACGCCGTGCCCATTGGTATGCCGAGCCGCCTTTCGGTGAGGCGCTAGATTATTTCTATAGTTTCGAAAAGCCACTGGCGCCGGGGGGGCAAAAGCACCAGGACCAAGATCGCCGCGGCCAAAAAGAAGCCGGAGACCAGGGCGGGGGAGCCCAGCATGCGGACGATCAGGCCGTATAAGCCGGTAGCGGTGGCCAGGCCCCAGGAGATCACACTGCCGGCGGTGTAGCGGGTGAGGTAGATCGCCTGGCGGCCGATCTGGGGATTTATATTATTGGGGAGGCCCCAGGTGGCCAGTTGTTTGTCGGAGGCGTTCTTTACCCGGTCGGGGTTCAGCAGGCGCGCGCGGGTGACGGGCAGGATCAGGCCCAGCAGTAACGCGCCGAAGATGCCCAGGCCCAGCTGGGTCCACTGGAGAATTCCAAAACCCGCGCCGACGTCGGCCGGCGGGCCCAGCAGTAGGGTGACGCTGGAGGTTCCCATGACGGTAAGGGCCATGATCCCGTAGATCCATTTCAGGGATTTGATCTGCTTCTCGGCTACGTTGGCGACTATCGGGTGCATTACATCTCTCGCCGGCCCGACAAGGCCCGGCCGATGGTGCCGCGGTCGGTGTACTCGAGTTCGCCGCCGACGGGGATGCCCGAGGCGATTCGCGAAACGCGGATGCCCCGGGAATCGACGAGTTTCTTGATGTATAGGGCGGTCGCCTCGCCCTCGACGCTTGAGGAAGTGGCGACGATGATTTCCACCACGTCCTTTTCCAGCCGGTCGAGGAGCTCGTGGATGCGGATCTGTTCGGGGCCCCGGCCTTCCAGGGGGCTCAGGGTTCCGGGGAGGACGTGGTAGAGGCCGCGGTGCTCGTGGGTGTTCTCGATGGCGAGGAGATCCTGCACCTTTTCGACGACGCAGATGACGGTCGGGTCGCGCTTGGGATCGGTGCAGATGCGGCAGGGAGATGTTTCGGAGAGATTGCCGCACTGCTTGCAGGGTCGGACCCGTTCCACCACGTCGGCGACCGACTGGGCCAGGGCGTGTCCGTAGTCGCGGGAGGAGGAGAGGATGTGGAAGACTAAGCGGGTCGCGGTCTTCTCACCGACGCCGGGGAGTTGCTTCAGGAGTGATATCAGGCGGGACATGGCGTCCATCAGTGCCTTACCCCATTATCGTCGTTCCTTGCGGCGACGGAAACTACTACGGGCGGTCACTTCATAAACCCCCCGTGAACAGATCTTCTATCCCCGGTATCGGGATCCCGCCGGTGAGTTGGCGGGTTTTTTCGGCGGCCAATTCCTTGGCTTTTTGCAAGGCCTGGTTTACGGCGGCGACCACCAGGTCCTGGAGCATTTCCAGTTCGTTGGGATTGGCGACCTGGGGTTCGATGGTTACCCGCAGCAGCTGGCCGCAGCCGTTGACTTCGGCGGTTACCATGCCGCCGCCGGCGGAGGACTGGATCACCTCGCGAGCCAACTCGGATTTCATGCGGGCGAGTTGCTGGGTGAAGTCCTGGGCCTTTTGCATCAGGTTTTCGAAACCGGGGATGTTCACGAGTTTTCTCCCTTGCTGATCTTTATCTGCTCCACCTCGGCGCCGAAGACGCGGATGGCTTCCTGGACCGCGGGATGGGCGGTGGAATCTTTCTTGATGCCGTCTTCGGTCTGCTTGCGTTCTTGTTCCCGGGCTTCGGACAGGGTCGGGCCGGCATCCTCGCCGGCGGTTTCTATCACCAGCCTGGTATCGGCGCGGAAGAAGTCACGGCAGATTTGCTGAAGATCCCGCTTGTTGCGGTCGTTTTTCATCTGGTCGGCGAAGAAGGAGTTGGGGATCAGGGCGATCTTTACCTGCTCGGGGGAGACCTCCAGGGGACGGGCGTGGTTGAGGACCGAGCCGATGGAGGGCTTCTTCTTGGAGACGACGGCCACCAGATCCTTCCAGCCCTTGGGGAAGCGGGAGTCGGCCGGCGACGACTTCTGGGGGGAGGCCTTCCGCTCCGTTTCTTGCTGCGGGGGGATGCGCGGCTGAAAGGCTTCGGCGTATTTCTCGCGCTCCTGCGAGCCGGAGCCGGACGGTGAGCTTCGGCCCCGGCTCGGTTTGCCGCCTTCGCCGTGCCGCGGGGGACCGATTTTCTCGCCGCTCTCCAAGCGGCTGGCCAGCCGCTGGACCTGCTGGACCAGATCGTCCACCTCTACCAGCGGCTCGATGGCGGACAGGCGCAGCAGGGCCGTTTCCACTACCAGGCGGGGATAGGGGCTGCGGCCCAGTTCGTCCAAGGCCCTGGCGATAACGTCGAAGATCTGGTGCCAGCGCAGCCGGCCCGCGTGCTGGGCTTGTTCGTGGAGGCACCGGCGTTCCTCCTCCAGAACGCTTATCAGACTGTTTGGATCCTTCAGCGTGCGGTAGAGGATCAGGTGGCGTATGTGCCAGAGGAGACCTTCCAAAAAGCGCTTCAGGTTGTGGCCCTCGTCGAAGAGCTTTTTTACCAGCTCCATCAACTTGTCCGGCTGGTTGTCGATCACCTGCTGGATCACTTCCGAAAACAACCCACTCTGGGTCAGGCCCAGGGCTGCGTACACCTGCGCGGCGGTGATCTTCTCGCCCCCGAACGCCAGGACCTGGTCGGTCAGGCTCAGGGCGTCGCGCATGGAGCCCGCCGCCTCGCGGGCGATGGCCTGGACCCCGCCCGCCTCGATCTCGGCCTTTTCATCGGTTAAAATCTCTCCCAGGCGCTTGAAGATGACGTCCGTGGGGATGCGCTTGAAGTCGAAGCGCTGGCAGCGCGAGAGCACCGTGAGCGGGATCTTGTGGGGTTCGGTGGTGGCGAAGATGAACTTGACGTGCCGGGGGGGCTCTTCCAGCGTCTTCAACAGCGCGTTGAAGGCACTGGTGGAGAGCATGTGGACTTCGTCGATGATGTAGATCTTGTGTCGGCTGCGGGCGGGAAGGTACTGACTGTTTTCGCGCAGGCTGCGCACGTCGTCCACGCCGGTGTTGGAGGCGCCGTCGATCTCGAAGACATCCGGGGATACGCCCCGGGTGATCTCGGTGCAGGAGGTGCAGGAGCCGTCGGGCTTCGGGGTGGGACCGTCTTCGCAGTTGAGCGCCTTGGCCAGGATGCGCGCTACGCTGGTCTTGCCCACCCCCCGTGCGCCGCAAAAAAGGTACGCGTGGGCCACGCGATCCATCTGGATGGCGTTCTTCAGCGTGCGGACCACGCCCTCCTGACCGATCACCTCGTCGAACGAAGCCGGTCTCCATCTCCGAGCCAGGACCACGTAAGACATGAGAACCTCGCAAACAATAAAAAGGGGCGACCGGGCAACCCTGCATCACACGGACGATGATGCTACCGCTGCTCCCTTCCGGGTCTGACGGAGTTTGCAACTCGCCGTTGCGCAGGACCCGGTCGCCCCAACCATGGAAAGCGGAGAGAGAGGGATTCGAACCCCCGGTACCCGAAGGGCACACCTGCTTTCGAGGCAGGCGCCTTCAACCACTCGGCCATCTCTCCATTACCTCTCCCCCTCGCTGCTCAAAGATCGCCGCGGTCGCAATTTCCGGATCGGGTTGACTTGACGGCTCTGCCTGCATGCCAACCGGCCTCATACGGAGAGAGAGGGATTCGAACCCTCGGTACCGGTAAGGGTACACAGCATTTCCAGTGCTGCCCCTTCAGCCTCTCGGGCATCTCTCCGTCGGAACCTCTCCTCTGCTTCCCAAAACACTCTCTATCAAAGAACTATGCGTTGCCGCGCCTCTGGCGAAAGAAGTCTTTCAGCAGGCGGGCGGCTTCATCGGCCATCACGCCGGAGGCTACCTCGAGCCGATGGTTCATCCGGCTATCGCGGGCCAGATCGTACAGAGTGACCGCCGCGCCCGCTTTCTCGTCGGTGCAGCCGAACACCAGCCGATCCATCCGAGCCGAGAGCATCGCCCCGATGCACATGGGGCAAGGCTCCAGGGTAACATACAGTGTGCAGCCCGAAAGCCGCCAGCGGCCCAGGGCCTGGGCCGCCCGGCGGATGGCCAGCATCTCCGCGTGGGCCGTGGGATCGCCCGAGGACTCCTTGGCGTTTCGTCCCCGGCTCACCACCCGGCCTTCGAAAACGACCGCGGCTCCGACCGGCACTTCTTCCTCTGCGAAGGCCCGGCGGGCCTCGTCGAGGGCGATGTCCATAAAGCGTCGATCGTCATTCATAACACGCGCCCAAGAGGATTTGAACCTCTGACCTTCGGATTCGTAGTCCGACGCTCTATCCAGCTGAGCTATGAGCGCATGATACGGAGAGAGAGGGATTCGAACCCTCGGTACGCTATAACACGTACACTGGTTTAGCAAACCAGCGCCTTCAGCCTCTCGGCCATCTCTCCGTGTTCCAGTCCCTTTTGTCAATGAGCATAATCCACCGAAGCTACAAGGTTTTTCTGTCTAGCACCGGGGGTGGGGGATGTCAAGGGCACCGTTGACCCCAGGATCTCCCACCCCCCTGGCTGAACGTACCCGATCTGGCCCGACGACCGACGGTTCCATCCGCTGACGAGCCCCAGTTGTGCCGTCGGTCCCGGGATCGGCCATCCGGACGGG
>JAUXGL010000094.1 GCA_030622135.1 Deltaproteobacteria bacterium | reverse complement strand
GCCCGAGTTGGTCGGGCATGTTGCAATCGCGCATGGAATCACTAAGCCGACAATTTATCCTGATTTAATTATGCGGATGAATACCGATGAATCCCTACTGCTCACAGAGTTTCTTTACTATCAGATGCGAACACTTCGTCTTCGCGACGAGATTATGGGTCGAGCACAAGGTGCGAATCCGACAATGAAGAAAATCAACAAAGGGTCGGTCCAAACGCTCCCTATTTCTCTCCCAACTTTTGAAATCCAACAAGTAATCGTCGAAAAGCTCGATGAATTGTCACAGGAAACCAAAAACCTCGAAGAAGTTCAACAACGCAAACTCACCCTCCTCACCCAACTCAAGCAATCCATCCTGCAAAAGGCCTTCAGCGGCGAGTTGACCGCTGATGCGAAGGTTGGCGAACGCACACTTTCGGAGGCCGGGGTATGAGTGGGCCTGGATCCAGCATCGTCCTTTACCAGACCCATGACGGGCAGACCCGCATCGAATGTCGCTTTGAAAACGAGTCGATCTGGTTGACCCAGGCGCTCATGGCGGAGCTGTTTCAGGTCACGCCGCAGAACGTAACCATGCACATCAAGGCTATTTACGCTGAAGGGGAATTGGAGGAGGCGGCAACTTGTAAGGACTACTTACAAGTTCGCAAAGAGGGGAATCGCGAGGTGTCTCGCCGTCTTCGCCTCTACAGCCTCCCCGTGATCCTGTCCGTCGGCTACCGCGTCCGCGGTCAGCGCGGAACCCGGTTTCGCAAGTGGGCCACGGAGCGCCTGACCGAGTATCTGGTCAAGGGGTTCGTCATGGACGACGAGCGGCTCATGAATCCTCCCAGCCCCGGCGTACCCGATTATTTCGACGAACTGCTGGAGCGGATTCGCGCAATCCGCGCCAGCGAGAAGCGTGTCTATCTCCGGGTCCGCGAGATTCTGGCCCTGGCCGCCGACTATGATCCCACGGATGCCGTAACCCGCAACGCGTTTCGGGTAATCCAGAACAAACTGCACTTTGCCGCGACGGGCCAGACCGCCCCTGAGTTAATAGCCAGGCGTGCGGATGCACGCCGGCCCAACATGGGTCTGAGCAACTGGAAGGGCGGCGTGGTGCGCAAGAGCGATGTGACCATTGCCAAGAACTACCTTCAAATTGATGAGGTCGAAGAACTCAATCGTATCGTGGTCATGTTTCTCGACTTTGCCGAGGATCAGGCCAGGCGGCGCAAGCAGGTATTCCTGCGCGACTGGAAAACGAAACTGGACGAGTTTCTGCAATTTCACGATCGTGAAGTCCTGCCCGATGCGGGCAAGGTGACCCGCGAGGAAGCAGACGAGCAGGCTGCGCAGGAATACGAGGATTTCAGCGAGCGGCGGCGGGCGGCGATCGAAGCCCGGGCGGAAGCGGACCAGATTCGGGAGTTGGAAGATCTGGCCCGAAAAATGCGAGAAACGAAACCCGCCGAAGAGGACAAAAAGTGAGAAACGAAGCCGAAACCAGAGCAGATCTGATCGATCCGGCGATCAGGGCCGCGGGCTGGGGCGTGGTCGAGGGGAGCCGCGTGCGGCGCGAGGTGATCACGCTGGGCCGTTTGCAGGGCGCGGGCACACGGGCAAAGCAGGACATCGCCGACTATATCCTGGTATACAAGAACCAGAAGCTGGCGGTGATCGAGGCCAAGCGCGAAAGCGCGCCGGTCACCGAGGGGCTGGGCCAGGCCAAGAAGTACGCGCAGAAACTGCATATCCGTTTCGCCTGCGCGACCAACGGCCACGGCATCTACCGCGTGGACATGGAGACCGGCGCGGAAGGCGATATCGACAGATACCCGACTCCCGAAGAACTGTGGGATGCAACCTTCGGCGAAGCCGAGGCACGGGAACAGAGTTGGCGGGACCGATTTTCGGCAATTCCCTTCGAGGACAGGGGCGGCCAGTGGCAGCCGCGCTACTACCAGCACAATGCGATCGCGAGGACACTGGATGCGATCGGCCGGGGGCAAGACCGTATTCTCCTGACGCTGGCGACCGGCACCGGCAAGACGGCCATCGCCTTCCAGATCGCCTGGAAGCTCTTTCACAGCCGCTGGAACCTCGGCGATTGGCGAGACGGGCTTGCCGCGGGGCGGGAGCCGGGCCGGCGGCCCCGCATCCTGTTCCTTGCCGACCGCAACATCCTGGCCGACCAGGCCTTCAACGAGTTCAGCGCCTTTCCCGAAGACGCGCTGGTGCGGATCGACCCGCATATCATTCGCAAGAAAGGCCGTGCACCCAAGAACGGCAGCGTCTTCTTCACCATCTTCCAGACCTTTATGACGAGCGCGGACGACCGGGCCGAGCCCGCCCCGACATCCGCCGGAGACAGGCTGAGCGCAGGGGAACCGTTGAGCTATCCGGTTGCGCGTGAAGATTCGGCAACCTGGGCAACGGCGGCGGAAGCTCCGGCGGTCTATAGCGCGTACCCGCCCGATTTCTTCGACTTTATCGTGATTGACGAGTGCCACCGCGGTGGAGCGAACGACGAGAGCAACTGGCGGGCGATCATGGAATACTTCGCCCCGGCGGTGCAGCTGGGGTTGACGGCCACGCCCAAGCGCACGAACAACATCGATACCTACGCCTACTTCGGCGAGCCGGTATACATCTACTCGCTCAAGGAGGGCATCAACGATGGCTATCTGACCCCATTCAAGGTCAAGCAGATCGCCACCACCGTCGACGACTACATCTACACGCCCGACGACGACGTGATCGAGGGTGAGATCGAGACGGACAAGCGCTACACCGAGCCCGACTTCAACAGGATCATCGAGATCGAGGCGCGGGAGAAGAAGCGCGTCGAGATATTCATGGGGGACATCGACCAGGGCCAGAAGACGCTGGTCTTCTGCGCGACGCAGGACCATGCCCTGGCGGTGCGCGATCTTGTCAACCAGATCAAGACGAGCACGGAGGCGAATTACTGTGTCCGGGTGACGGCGAATGACGGCCAGGAGGGGGAACGTTGGCTGCGTGTCTTCCGGGACAACGAGAAGACGATCCCCACAATCCTGACGACCTCGCAGAAGCTCTCCACCGGCGTCGATGCTCGCAACGTGCGCAACATCGTGCTGATGCGGCCGATCAACTCCATGATCGAGTTCAAGCAGATCGTCGGTCGTGGAACACGACTTTTTGACGGCAAGGACTACTTCACGATCTACGATTTCGTGAAGGCCTACGAGCATTTCAACGATCCGGAGTGGGACGGCGATCCGGTTGATCCGGAGTCCTGCCCCACGTGCGGCTGCTATCCCTGCCAGTGCGAGAAGAAACCGCCGAAACCTTGCCCCGAGTGCGGCAAGCGCCCTTGCATATGCGAAGTGCCGCCGCCGGGACCCTGCCCCGTATGCGGTCAAGCCCCCTGCGTCTGTAAGAAGCGGACCAAGGTCAAGGTGCGGCTCGCCGACGGCAAGGAGCGCGCCATCCAACATATGATGGCCACCTCGTTCTGGAGTCCGGACGGGAAGCCGATGTCGGCGGCGCAGTTCATGGAGCGGCTTTTTGGCGACCTGCCTACGCTGTTCAAAAACGAGGACGAACTGCGCGGGCTCTGGAGCCACCCGGATACACGCAGGAAACTACTCGAAGGACTGGCCGAGAAGGGGTACGGGAGCGAGCAGCTAGCCGAGCTGAAACGGATGATCGATGCCGAAAAGAGCGATCTCTACGACGTGCTGGCCTATGTCGCTTTCGCCCTGGCTCCCATCAGCCGTCAGGAGCGGGCGGATGCGCACCGTACTACCATCTTCGCTCACTATGGGGACAAGCAGCGGGAGTTCCTGGACTTCGTGCTGGATCAGTACGTCAGACAGGGTGTGGGAGAGCTGGATGATCAGAAACTGCCGCATTTGATTGATCTCAAATACCACGCCGTCGCCGACGCTGTCGCGGAGCTGGGGCAAGTGGCGACCATCAGGGAGTTGTTCATTGGCTTCCAGAAGCACCTGTACGAAGCACAGGTCGTGGCATGACCGGAAAAGTGGCTAACCAGGCGCTGCACCGGACGGCAATTACGCTGCGCTCCATTGCCGCCGGTGAGCTTGGGCGTTATGTTTCAAGGACAGATACCAGCGGTACGTGAAAAGAAGGATTAACGAATGCCGAGATTGACTGAACAGGAACAGCAGGACATTATTCGCTACATCGAAGCGGATCAACCTCTGCCGGGTAAATACCGCTTTCTCTTGTTTGACGAGAAACGCGAGGTGGAACTGGTCTGGAACGGCAAGACCAGCGAGGTCTGCAATATCGTTCTTCCGTTCCAGGTGATCGAGCAGGTCGACGAACCGCGTGCCGAGAAGTCGGAGGACACCGAATCTCAGGTGTCCCTATCTGACGAACGCGGCCGCCAGCTCAAGCGGTGGCGACCAGGAAAGCATCGTGGACAGTTGGCCCATGAAGACCGTACCGCTCCACGAGATCCAGCCACCTTCTTTCAGCGTCTTGCGGTTCCGGAATTACCCCGAAGACCTGAGTGAATCGCCGCACATCCTCCACAGCCTCTCTGGGTGTTCTTGGTTCTGAGAGAACCGACTTCCGGGTCACGACGGATACATACTCTCTCAGCACCTGGTTTGTGACGACCAGGTCAAGGCCGGCATCCTCAAGACTTTCGAGTCTCTCTCTTGCTATCTTGTGGAACGGCGAGACGCTGGAGCATGTATAGACCAGGATGTTGGTGTCAACGAGGCAGCGCATGCTCGTTCTCGTCCTCGTAAATCTCGTCCCTTCCCAGTTGACCGCCCAGCCACTTCCCGCCTGTGAAGACTGGAAGATCGACTATTTTCTTGCTCCTCGCAACTTCCTTGCCGCCTCGGATCTTCTTCAGCAACCCCTCTCGATCATCGAGTGGGAGAAGCTGGATGAGCTCGTACAGTTTCTCGGCCAGGTGGCTCATAAGTCCTCCAAGATTCTACGGATATTATATACAATTGGAAGCTCAGTGTCGAGAGAGACCTCCTTCCCTCGCCTTCTCGGTCGTTATAAGCCCTTCTGCGCTCGGCTTCCTCCATCGCTTCCTTCATCGTCTTGAAAAGGCCTATGGTCTCGTTTTTCGCAGACACCCGCGAATTTGCCTGGTGCCGCGCTTTTTGATGGTGGGAGGGCTTTATGCCCTCCCGAGGTATAGTTACACATCCCCTATGCAAGCATCCAAAGCGGCAACAGGTAAGTCCGGTCATCGAGTTGATCCGGCTCGCCCATGTGGAGGATGATGCGATAGGGGATCTCGAGTTGGAGATCCCGGTGGTCCTTGTCGAATGCGTCTAGCCCGCGCAACCAGGAACGGTCGAGCTTCCGCCCCAGCTTGATCTCGAACGGAATATGAAAGCCGCGGCTCGAGACGACCAGATCCACCTCGGACACGGCTGTTTTTGACCAGAAGCGCATCTCGGGCGAGGTCGGCTCGAACGAGCACCACTTGGCGATCTCGACGATGGCCAGCAGTTCCGCGAAGGCTCCGAGCATGCCGGAGACTTTCAGGAGGCGCAAGTCTTCAAAGCCGCGCAGCCCCCAGAGCAGGCCGGGATCGACAGGGTATAGCTTGGGTGCGCGGATCACGCGCTTGACCGGATTGAGCGCAAAGGTGCCTAGACGAACGAGGGTGAAAGTCTGTTCCATCAGTCCTACGTACTTGCGCAACGTGACCGAGGTGGTTCCCACTTCCTGGGCCATGGTCTCCCACTTGATCGGGCTGCCCGTCCGCGCCGCGACCTGGCGGATACACGATCGGAAGATGGTCAGATTGCCCACTGAGGCCAGGCTCTGGATGTCCTTCTCCTGGTAGGTGGACATGTAGTCCCGCAGCCACACTTCGGGTTGCCGGCTCGTGCTCGGCTCGGGAAAGAGCGGGAATCGAAGGTGCTCCTCGACCCACTTGCGCCGGTCCGCCGCATGCCACCGGGCACGCTCCCCCAGTGCGTTGAAATCGGCCGTCGTGAACCTTCCACACAGCAGTCGCGAGAGCATCCCGGCGAGCCCATCGCGGGTCGGATCCTCACCCCGCTGGTGCGCGAAACCCTCGGAGAGAGTGAAAGGAGGAACCTGAATTATCCTGGCCCTGCCCGCCAGGGTCTCGGCAACCGGGTCATGGATTGCGAGGGCCGAAGAGCCCGTAAATAACACTCTCAGCCTTTCGGGATTCGAGTCATACAGATCCTTGACGATCTCGAACAAGGCCGGCGCCTTCTGCGCCTCATCGATGACCAGATGGAACTCTTCCAGGGCCGACATCGGACGGCCCGCTTTCTCCTCAATCATCCTGACCAGCAGACCCTCGGTCTGCACCAGCCGGTCCCTGAGAAACGGATCATCCATGTTCAAGTACAGCTTCCTGCCTTCCTGAACATGCTCGAAAATCTTCCACGCCAAGGTCGATTTTCCCGTTTGCCGGGCGCCAATGAGCACAGCTATCTTGCTGTCTCGAAGTGCGGTCCTGCAGGCCTGCTCGACGTATCGCTTCGTGTATTCCCTCTCCCTCATGATTCTACCTTATACAAGAAGTATTGCAGAGTCAATACTCTATCAACCGATCTGCAACGCAAATCCGATAGCCTTATATCGATTCCCCCAAACCACAGACTTCGGGGTATCGAGCCACTGCCCTTATTGGCCCCGTTACGCAACGCGTGTGTGAACCTGGGATGTGGACTGGTGTGAGCGCACGCATGGACCCAAAGCGGGGATCGGGGTCTTGACCAGTAGCCGCGGATGCTAATCCAGCCATCGTTTCAGAGCTGGACTTTGCCGTTTTGATCCGTATTGTTACCTGATACCTGAGGTTGGCTCGATTATGAGACTTGTGGCATTTCATGTTTTACTTCTGGTGCTGACAGGGCCTGGATGCTCGGCGCCCACGCCTGCCAAATCAGACGCTCAAGGCGTGGACAAGAATGACGTACCACAAATGGACTACGAGTACAAAGGCATAGCCTCACCCGCCAGCGATCCAATCTGGGTTGGTGGCGTCGTGATCTCTCACGTCTCAGGTCCAGCCTGCCGGGCGACAGGACTGAAGCTACCGGGTGACGATATGCAGCTCACGTTCATCGAGCCCATATTGATAGGCCCTGGTGAGCGGCGCGGCGTTGGCGTCTACATATACCTGGAACAGGAAGACGACCTGAAGGCCGGCAAGGCGCGGGTGGTCTGCGATGGCAGTGAATGAGCTAAAGTGAAAGACGGATTGCACTCCCTTACAGTGGCTTACTCCGATTCTTGTGGGCATGGTGGTTGATTGGGGATGCAACTGGCGGGTTGACAGACAAGCACTTTCTGCTTACAATTCAAGCATGTCGGGAATCCCTATGGCATGATCGACGCGGTCATCGGGCAGAAACAGGCGCTGGAGACGGAAGTGCAGAACCTGGCCCAGGGACGTTACCCGCTCTCACTGTTCAGAGAGCTGGCCGAAGCGGGTTTCGTGGACGAGAGCATGGAATACTGGCCCTACGACGGCGAGGTGTGGCCGGATGAAATTCAGTAAGTCGATATCACTGTTCCTCGTGCTGGGCCTGGCGGGAGCGGCTTCCTCCCCGCGGGCCGACGAGCAGTGTCCGGTGTCTCCCGGCCAGCCGGGCTGGCTGGAGCAGCAGATGGTGAAGCGAGAGGACAGAGTTGCGCTGGAACGGCTCCAGGCCATCCGGCTGCTGCGGGAATTCCTCAAGGAGTACCCCGACGCCTCCGAGCGAGCCGACGCCCTTTTCCGGCTGAGCGAGCTCTACTGGGAAAACTCGGAGACCGAGTTCCTGTCGAGGATGCGCGACTACGATCACGCCCTGGAGGAGTTCCGCCTGGGGAAGGCCGCCGGCCGGCCGGAACAGCCCCGTATCGACCTGACCAACTCGCTGAAAGTCTACGAGGAGATCCTGGAGAAGCATCCCCAGTTCCCGCGCACGGACACGGTGCTGTACCTCTACGGCTTCGGCCTCAACGAGCAGGGAGACGAACCGGCCGCGTTGTCCATATACCGGGTGCTGCTCAAGCGGTTTCCCCAGAGTTCCTTCGTCCCCGACGCGCACCTGGCCATCGGGGAATACCACTTCGCCAAGGGTCACTACTCCAGAGCCAAGGGCTCCTACGAGAAAGTGCTCCTGCACCCCAATTCGGCGCTGATCGACCTGGCCCTGTACAAGACGGCCTGGTGCTACTTCAAGGAGGGGAACGCCAAGGAGGCCGCCAACCGGTTCCGGCGGGTGCTACGCCGATCCAAAGAGCAACAGTTGCAAGGCAAAAAAAGCCGGGTGGAGGCTTCGGCGACCGAGTTGGAAAAGGAGGCGCTGGAGGATCTGGCCTTGACCTTTTCGGAGTCGGGCGGAGCCAAGGAAGCCTACCGGTTCATGAAACAGGTGGGCGGCCAGGAGTACTCCATCCGGGTGCTGCGCCAGCTGGGCGAGGTTTTTTTCCGGCAGGCGCGGTACGACGAGGCCATCGACAGCTTTCGCATGCTGGTGGATCAGTTCCCCCTGGCGCGGCGCAATCCGGAACACCACGCGCGGATCGCCGACGCCTACCAGCGGGAAGGAAAGCTCGAAGATGCCCTGAGGGAACACCGCGCGCTGGCTTCCCGCTACGGTCCCGGATCCTCCTGGGCCCGCGAGAACGCCCCGCATGACGAAGCCATCATCGAGGAAGCCAACCGCCTCTCCGAGGTGTCGCTGCGCTTCGTGGCCACTTACCGGCACAAACAGGCCCAGCAGAAAAAAACCCGGCCGGCCTACCTGGAATCCTCCCGAGCCTACCAGGAGTATCTCAAGCTCTTCGCCGAAAACCCCCAGGCACCGAAGATCCACTTCTACCTGGGCGAGGTGCTCTACAAGCTCGAGCGCTTCGAGCAAGCGGCCTACCACTACGGCCAGGCGGCCGGCAAGGCCCGGGACGCCGGCACCAAGAAGGAGGCCTCCTACGCCGCCATCCTGTCTTTCGACCACCTACGCAAGAAACCGGGCGAGTCGCGGGAGCCACCGACGAAGGAGCAACCCCTGAAGAAGGCCGAGCAAGGATTCGTGCAGGCGGTGGACGAGTACGGGCGGATCGCCCCCGACAACCAGCGGCTTCCCCATCTGCGCTTCGAGGTGGGCAAGACCTTCTACTACCGGGGGCAGTATACCCGCGCGGCCCAGCAGTTCCTGGGCGTGGTCCAGAACTACCCCCAGAACAAGTTCGCCGAGCCCGCCGCCGACCTGGCCCTGGACTGCTACTCGAGGAAGAAGGACTGGCCCTCCCTGGAAAAGAAGGCCAAGAGCTTTTTGCGCCAGGGCACCTTCAAGGGCCAAGAGCTGGGCGGAAAGCTTATGGGCTTCGCCACCGCCGCCATCTTCCAAAACGCCGCCAAGCTGTACAAGCAGAAGGACTACTCAGAAGCCGCCGGTGAATACCAGCGCCTGGTGAGCGAGTTTCCCCAAGATCCCAAGGCCCCCAAAGCGCTGTTCAACGCGGCCGTCTCTTTGGAGCAGGCCGGCGAGAAGCAAAAGGCGGTCGCCACCTACGAGCGCATCATGCAGAGGTACCCCGGCCGCGCCGCGGACGCCACCTTCGTCATCGCCGGAATCTACGAGCGTCAGTACGACTACGAGAAAGCCGCCCGGCACTACGCCAACTTCGCCGAGAAGTTCAAGGGCGACCAGCGAGCCCCCGCGGCCCTCTTCCAGGCGGCTCTCCTGTACCACGCCCAGCGCTTCTTCGGCCAGGAAGCCGCCATCCTCCAGGTCTTCACCGAGCGATACCCCCGGCACGATCAGGCCGGCTCCGCCCTCTTTAGGGCCGGGCAGGCGCTGGAGCGCGCGGGCCAGACCCGCCAGGCGGAGCTAATTTTCGCCAGATATCTCAAAAAGCAGGCCTCTCGCCAGAAACAGGTCCGCGAGGCCACCCTGCACCTGGCCCAGGCGCAGCTCAAGCTGGGACGCCGTTTTAAGGCACGCTCCCACTTCGAGCGTTGCGGAGCCTTCTCGGCCCGGAAACCTCCCCGGGGGACCGAGCTGGCCTCGGCCGCCCACTGCCGATTCATGCTGGGAGAGATGGTCTTCGACGAGTACAAAAAGATTAAGCTCCGCCCCCCCAAGAAGCGCCTGGTCAAGCTTCTCAAGAAAAAGGCCCAGATGCTGAAAGAGGCCGAGGGCATCTTCACCAATGTGGTCGCCGCCGGGCACATGGAGTGGGCCTCGGCCGCCTTGTTTCGTATCGGGGACATGTACGCCAAGTTCGCCCAGGCCATCTACCAGGCCCCCATGCCCAAGCGGCTTTCCCAGAAGGAGCTGAGCGTCTACCGGCAGGAACTGCAATCGCTGGCCTACCCCATCGAGGACAAGGCGCTCTCCACCTTCACCATCAGCCACGAGATGGCCAAGAAACACGGATATTTTTCGCGGTGGAGCGAAAAAACCATCCAGGAGCTGCGCAAGCTGGACCCGGGCAAGTACCCCCAGGAGGAGGAGCTGCGCCCCGGCACCCGCTGGGCCGACTCCTTCACCACCTACCCGCTGATACTCAAACCCTTACCGCTGCCCGCCCCCAAGGCCCTGGGAGGCAAGCAATGAGAAACCTTGGATGTGTGCTTCTGGCCTTGATCCTGTCCGGCTGCTCGGTAAAACGGGTAGAGCCCACCCTGCCCCTGGAGCAACGCCGCGCGGCGATCAAGGCATTCAACCAGGGCGTGCGCCTGCTGCAGGGCCGCGGGGCCAACTACTACGAGGCGGTGGGTCACTTCGAGGCGGCGGTGGGCCTGGATCCCGACTTCTACGCGGCCCACTTCAACCTGGGTCTGCTCTTCTCCCGCGGCGGCAACTTCACCCGCTCGGAGGCGGCCTACCGGGCCGCCTTGAAAACCAAGCCTGGGGATCGAGCCACCAGCTTCAACCTGGCCCAACTGTACCTCAAGCACAAGAGATACGACTCCGCCATCGCCATTCTGACGGAATTCGTGGAAAAAGACCCCGCGGATCACGACGCCCGCAACAACCTGGCCGTCTTGTTCCGCATGAAGGGCAAGTACCAGGACGCCATCGACCAGGCCCGCTACGTACTCGACCGCAAGCCCGAGGAGGTCCTGGCCTACAACAACCTGGCCACCATCTTCTCCGAGCAGGGCCGGCACGAGATGGCAGGCGACCTCTTTCGCCGGGCACTGAAGCTCGATCCCGACAATCCCCGGGTCCTCAACAACCAGGGTCTGGCCCATCTCAACGCGGACAGGCTTCAAGAAGCACTCGATCATTTCCTCAAAGCCCACCAGAAAAACAAGAAACTGGAAGAGACCGGTCTGAACGCCGCCTCCATCTACATGGACTCGGCCGACTACGCCCGGGCGGCCGCCATGTACAAGCGCATAGTCCAGCACATCCCCGGCTTCCTCCCCGCCCTGGTAGGCCACGCCGTGGCCGTCCGCGGCCTTTGCAAGTACAAGGACGCCGAGCAAAGCTACCAGCAGATCCTGGGCCTGGACCGCACCAACCCCGATACCCTCTTCAACCTGGGTCTCTTGTACATGAACTTCCGCGAAAAACCGAAATGGGCCTGCGAGGCCTTCCAGCGCTACTTAAAATCCAGCCGCACCACCCCCGACCTGAAGAAAAAGGCCCAGGGATTCCTAGAAGACATCAAGCTCTCCAACCCCAAAGCCTGCGGAGACAAGTAATGAAACGGCTATTGCTGATACTGGCCGCCCTCTCCCTGACCCTGTCCCCGATAATCTCCGCGAAAGAAAAGAAAAAAGCCGGCTCCGTCCGCGTCTACCGCTTCGACAACCTCGACATCGAAGGCCGCCTCAAAACCCCTCATTTGATGTACTTCCTCAAGCGCATCAAAAACAAGTTCCGCTCCTTCCGCCTCCCCAAGCAAAACTTCAAGAAGAAAGTAATCGACTCCAAGAACGCCGACTTTTTGAAGTAATTTCAGCACCTGAAAGATACCCTGTCCCCGTTTCTTCACATGCCCGGACTTATTGAAGTTACCTCCAAAGCAATCAAGTCACCCTAGTCATTGTACATTCGGACTTCGAAAATTTCGACCGAGCTATCCCCGTTTGTGGCATTCACGACAATTCTCACCGCATCGGCAGTGACCGTATTAAAGCGATGCCGGCGCAGACGCTGATAGTTACCGGTTACACTGGCCACATTTAACCACTTTCCCGCCACACGAACATTTACCTCGTAGTCGCGAACCGTTTGTTGCGCAATATGGCTTCCTGGAATACCAGGGGTCAGATCTGTATTAAAGGTGATCTGGATCAGGTTGACATTGGAGGATTTAATAAGATCCAACTGGAGCCATTGGGGTAGAGGCTGCTTTGGATCCGATACCCACATGTTGTTCTCGATGCCGACCGGCCGTGCAATACCATTGTTCACGTTCTCCGCGCGATTGTCGCCAGTGGTAACCGGCGGGGTGGTTACCAAACCGTAGGTTTCACCCGCAGGTCCCACTGTCCAATCCGTACCCCCAACCGAATATGCGCGCCAAACACCCGGTGGTGCAGTGGATACCAGGTACCAATAGACTTTGCCGTCAGTCGCTGACGGCCTCTCTAGAAAGAGCCAATAGTAGGCGTTCTCCTCCACTGGAATCGCGAATTGGAAATCAACCCATTGCACCCAGTGCTCGGTCTGCGGCGTAATGCTCACGGTGGTAGTCATGATATCTACTGCGCTTGAGAAATCGTTGGGGCCATTGGCCTTGCGCAGGTGTGCGGTCATTTGCAGAGGACTCATTGGGCTCGTGCCGTCCGCGGCAAAAACGAGCCAAGCCGAAACACTCTGTAAATCCGTCATGGTAGTCGGAAACATTTGAGCCCGATGGCAAGTCATCTCGTGCGATTGTCCCGTGTGCTCCTGACTCGCTGGGTCATATGCGGCTGAGGCTACGCTCGAGGCAGTAACAGTTGCCGTGCGAGCGAGGTCGTCGGGATCTTCGTTTCTCACGTCGATGATGTATGCGTCGTCCCGCAATAGCGCTTGCTGTAGCGCGGCAAGGTGGCTCCGATAGACACCACGCGGGGTGGTGTCGTGCTTATTGCAGAGCGCGGCTGCCGTGCCGATCGCCTGCCCCAACGTCGCGGTGGTTCCCATCACTCGTGTTGACCCCAAGGCAACATGGCTGACACTCACGTTGCGACCAGCCATCATGAGATTATTGATGTTCCTCGAGTAGAGGCTGCGAAATGGAATGTTGTATAGATCGACGCATTGCCAAATATGCGTTCCCACAATGGCCATGCAGCCGTTACCTATGCCTTCCCCGGGCAGGTGCAGGTCGATAGGCCAACCACCATAGGCAACCGCATCGCTAAAGAACGTTCCATTTTCTAGGTCTTGCTCGGTCAATACATAGTCGCCGATCAAGCGGCGTGATTCCCGCTTTCCTGCTACGTGACCGACCCAAGAGAGCCTGCGATTCGTCGGATCCCGATCGGCGGGCAGAGTGGTACAGGAGTTCTTGATATAGTCCCACAGACCATAAACGGCACGTAGAGCCTCGTCACGGATCTCCTCTTCGTCTTGAATCGTATCCTTTCTGTGGCCCACCTCGAGCCACCAGAACCAGCCAAAGGTAGTGACCTTGAAAAGAAGGTCGCTCTCAGTGACCGAGCAGGCCCAATCCGGTGCATGGAATATATTTGGCTCTCCGGCATCCTCAGAGAAATACGGCAGAGTGGTACCGAGGGTCACTTCGTCCGAGAAATCTGGCGCGAGGTCTTCTCCGTATACCTCCCGGCCCTCGCGCCCCCTGCGAAACTCAGCACCTGCTGCCGCACCGATATCCGCATCACCAGTCGTATCCGCGAAGACCTTGCCGTGGAAAACGTAACGCTCTCCGGTAAGGGTATGAACCGCTGTCACGGCATCGATTGTTGTCGCGTCCTTCATCATCACACCGGTACCTTCGGTGTTGAGAAACAGGTCCAGATCGGATTCCGCTTCACAGGCGGCTCGGAGGGCCTCGTGCCATCCACCGACAAGGCGGCCTGGCTCGCGCAGCCGGGCTGCCTCTCGGGTGAGCTCTTCTCTCAGCCCACTCTCCCGCGCATGCCTGTGGTCACAGATAGGTGCTCCGCACACGCCCACATCGATCTCCGGACTGGCGTTTCCCCCCAGGACTGATCGGTTCTGGATCAAGGCTACTTTGTTTTCGTGTCGTGCGGCAACCAATGCGGCGATGGTGCCCGCGATTCCACCACCTACAACGACGAAGTCATAGGCGCCCATGTCCTTTGGCTCTTGCGAAACACCGAACAGCTCCTCTCTAAGCTTGCCCAGCTCCTCACCACGATCAGGTGGAACAAAGCCTGCATCCGTAGTCAGGAGAACGGCATCACATCGACCGTATTCGCCGGTCAGGTCACGAAGGGCAATATCGATCGATCCAGGCTGCAAAGCGACCTCGCCCGCCTTCTGCCAGAGCCACCCCTCTTCGGGTCGAGTGCCCAGCTCATTGGGTAGCTCTGTGCCGGCAACAGCGATCTTGAACCGCCCAGGCGAGAAGTCCGGGATCCAGTTCTTGGTTCGCGAGAAAACGTGATATTGCCCCCCTCGCTCAATATTCACCTCTGCAGTCGCATCCGCCACTGGTCCGTCCAGCCCTTGTGCCAGTAAGTACGCCGATCCCATGTGCTCGATGAATTGAGTGTCCAGCTTCCAACCACCGTAGTCGTCGAACAGCTCGGCCTCCACCCAGATATACACTTCCTCTTGGTCCACGTCGCTGCTAGAGCCACAGCCACGACAGCCAAAAATCCATAGTAAGAGCAACGTGCATACCGTGGCCAAGATAAAACCAAATCTCTTGTACATCTGTGTCTCCCTTGCCCATCCGAGCAACCCGGGGTCAGACACCGGCACTTGACACTTAGCCTCCCTCTCGACGCAACCAGGCATTCATCCACCCGGCTACCGGCTCCGATGCACCCCCCTTCCTGATCCTGCCCAGCAACCTGGTCACCTGGTGATGCGGCACCTTCAGCAACTCGCCGATCCCGCGCTGGCTGATCGCCGCACTTCGATTCAACGCCCAGACGGCAAACCTCCTGGCCGGATTCGCTCCGGGACCCATCTGTCTCACCTTCAACTCCTCCACCATCGCCCCGGTCAACTCGCATATATCGGCCAGCACCTCTTCCGCCAGGCGTTGACGACGACATCCCGAGACCGCTTCCCCCTTCTGCTTCTCCTCTTTCCTTTTGGGCGCGTCCGACTTTTCCCCCAGCCCTTTCTTTCGAAACAAACCCGTCTCAGGATTGAAATCCTCGGGATACTCCATCGCCCCCCGGTGAACAGACAGTACGAAATCATGCAGCTTCTTAGGACCGCCAAGCAGGTCCAAGAACAATTTCGTGCTCAGCCACTCCGGCACCGGCTCTTTCCCAACGTAGGCCCGGTAACTGGTCCACGCCTCGTCCAAAAGCCTGCGCACCAAAAGAGCCCGCAAGGGATTGAGGTGAATGTAAGCAATGAGCACACGCAAGTGCTCTTCCCCTTCCACGAGCTGGCTGCGGAATCGACCGCGAAACACCGGCCCGTCCCATCGGTGGCGCCCGTTCAGCCACAAGGTGTAGGTGCCGTTGAGATACTGCATCCCCGGCGAGAGGTTGCCCCCAACACTCCGAATCAGCAAGTGGTAATGGTTTGGCATCAGGGAGTAAGCGTGTACTTCAAGACCAAACCGATCGAGCATCTCTCTTACAATCTCGAGAAAACCGGTGCAGTCATCCCCAAGCTTGAAAATCGGTGCCCGGCGGGCACCCCTTTGCATGACGTGCTGCCAGGCGCCCGGATAATCCACTCTCCTCACCCTGGGCATGCAACCAGGCTACGACATCGACCCCCGAAGTGTCAAGTGCCGGTGTCTGACCCCCCCTTCCCTTTCGGACGCTGCGGGATCTTCCTCAGCGAAAGCCGATGCCGTATAATGGGCACTGACAATAACGAGTATCAACGCAGCCCATTTCATGGCTCCAGTCGAGGCCATCAGCTCCCTATCATCTCCAACAGATCGCACCTTGTGGCAGGGCGGTGTTCCATTTTCGGCAACATTACAATAAGATTGAGGAAAAGGGAAAGACCATCATGTTCCTCGAATCCCGGTCCGTAATGCGCTGGCATGTGTTCCTGGTAAGTCTGGCTCTCTCGTGCCTCGCTTGCATGGATGAAGTGAATCTACAGGTGCGGGACCAGACCTGCGGCGATCGGTTCTGCCAGCACTCGGACTCGGTGCCGTTCTGCCTGGTTGCGGAGGACCCTCAGGAGGGTGTGCCGCCCGAAGGCACTCCGTTATGCCAGTGGACCGGCACGCAGTGCGCCCCCATATTCTGCGGTCCCAATCCCGATGAAGGAGGTGAGTTCCCGGTCTGCTTGGAGGGCGGTAGGTGTGAGAGCCAGGATGGCAATCATGCAATATGCGTTCGATCAACCAGCCAGGTGGCCGACCGGATGTCGTGCAGCGAGGACAGCGATTGCACTCCGGAGCCATGTTGCAGACCTACCTTGTGCGTCAGCCGGGCAGACGAGATATGCCGGTCGGTCATGGGATGCTGCGCCTGCATGATGTGCATGCCGTGCATCTCGGCCTGCCGGTGCGTGGATGGATGCTGTGTCACGGAGTACGACGAAGATGGATGCTGCTAGCTGGAGACATGCTGCTCTTGCCGCTGTCCTCATGTTCGGCGGTATCAATGCTTCTCGGGCATCGGAGCCATCGATCAGCGCCGACGGTCCCTTCCTCGTCCTGGGAGGAGGCCGCAACTTCCATGTTCACGGGATTGGAGAGGGGATCTCCCCGGCCTTCAATCTCGGCCTAGGCTACCGGTGGGGCCGGCTGGCCGTGGACTCCGACTTCTTCTGGACCAGCATGGAATCGAGGCTCCTGAACATCTGCATGCATGTGATGTTTCCTGCTGGAGGATCTACAGGTTGTGCTGAACACCTCGATGGTAACACTCTCGGGGGAGCCATCCGAGGACGAGTCTACCTCTTTGGCCCGGAGGCCAGTTTGCAGCCGTATGCAATGGTCGGTGTCGGCGGGCAGGCGCTCTGGTACAAGGCGTCCGGTAGGTGGGTGGATTCGGAGAAGGGCAATGTACTGGGAGTGGTCTTGATTGCGGGCGTTGGTGTGGAGGTCAGAATACACCCCAGCATGTTTGTCGGTGTGGCCGGTGCATATTCCTACACCTACTACGAGGCCTGGATAGACGATTTCTACAGGACGACCGAGAGTGTCAACGTTTCCGCTGGAATCAGGTTCTCGTTCTGAATAGTGGGCCTACGTCCGGACTCTTCGTTTACATACCGGCGGGGAGTTCGAAGCGTCGGAATCGGTCAGCCGAGGGAAACGGGCTGTTAACCAAGAAGGGGGTGTTCAACAGAGAGTCGGAGAGTTCGCGAGCGCCTTTCTGCTGGAGCGAAAGCAAAGGTGACGGTTGCGCGCGCTCACCGCCTCTCTGGTTGCGAACCAGAGAGTTGAAGGAGGGCGAGGGGATCGCCGAAACCATTTGAAAGGTTTGAAAAAGGCAAGGCCCCTTGAGATCTCGCTCTCGGGGCCTTGCGTAAACCAACAAGCCGCTGAAGTTAGCGGCATTTCTTCTGGCTCCCCAGGACGTACTTGAACCACCGACTTGGTGGTTAGCAGCCACCCGCTCTACCAACTGAGCTACCTGCTCCGTCTTCACTTCTTTTTCTTCTTTTTCTTCTTTTTCGCCTCGGCGCGGCCCTCGGCGTGTAGCCAGTCGTTGTCGATGCCGGCGATGTCGCCCCACTTGGTGAGCTTGGCCTTTTTCTTCTTTCTCATCAGCTCGGCGTGCTCTTTCTCGGGGACGAATGCCAGGATGCGGCAGATGCAGCTTTCGCCGTCCACCAGTCGCCAGGGGAAGGCGCCGATGACGGCGCGGCGGTTTAGCAGCAGGTCGATGTCGCCGCCCATGCACTCGGCGTGCACGATGTGGTGATTGAACATCTCCAGGTGCATTAGCTGGTACTTGGAATCGTCGAAGAACTCCTCCAGCGGCTTTTGGTATTTCTTTCTGAAATGCCGGTCCGCCTCCCGGGCCTGGCGGGGCATCCAGTTGCGGATGGTGGTGTTCATGGGATGATCGGCGCTTCCGCAGTCCACGCCGATCCAACGGAGTTTCTTCTTCTTGGCCCACTCGGCGAACTCGCGGTCGGGGCCGGGGTGCTTTACCATGTACTTGATCTCATCGGCGGCCGGCTGGTCCCAGCCGAAGTGATGGTAGCCGGTGTGGATGATCAGGATGTCGCCTTTCTTCACCTCGACACGATCCTCGACGTCTTTGGAGGTGTACACGTCGTAGTCCGCCGCCGCGTCGGACAGATCCACGATCACTCCCGCATGCATCAAGTAGTCGAGGGGCAGAGAGGCAATGTCGCGGCCCGGAGTGTAGAAGTGGATCTCGCCGTCCAGGTGGGTGCCCACGTGGTTGGAGTGGGTAAGCAACTGGCCGTTGGCTCCGTTGGGGGCCAATCTCTTGAAATACTTCATCTGCAAGGGTTCGTAGGTCGGCCAAGCCGGAGTGCCGATGCCCAGGGGAATGGATAACTCGATCGGGAGCATGAAGGAACCTCCTTTAATTATGGGAGAATGGGATCGGTTGCGAAATGTTTACGGCAGTGCTGGACGAACGCCTCGAAAGCGGCATGAAAACACTCCCAGGGAGGTTGGGTGATCCCCGCGCCTACCTGTCCGATGCCGGGCTCGCGGTGGGCGATGCCGGTGTTGATGGCCGGGAGCAGGTTCAGCTCGACTACCCGGCGAACGTCGATGCCCGTGGGCACGCCGATGAAGTCCAGCTGCGGAATTGTCCAGGCTCGGTTTCGGCCCAGGGTGATCTCGCCCATGCGCTGGGTGGTCGCAAGCGCGTCCCCGGCCGAACCACCCACGAACTGAACGATGGCCGGTGCGGCCGCCATGGCAAACCCGCCGATTCCGGCCGTCTCCATGATGGTGCTGTCGCCGATGTCCAGATTGGCGTCCTTTTCGGAGAAACCGGGGAAGTACAGCCCGTCGACCTTCTGCGCCGGGCCCACGAACCAGCGGCCGGGCATGCCGGAAAGTTGAATGCCGAAGTCGGTGCCGTTGCGGGCCATGACCGTCAGCAGGGAAGATAGCGGCACG
>JAUXGL010000137.1 GCA_030622135.1 Deltaproteobacteria bacterium | reverse complement strand
ACCCCCCGACCCCCGCGCCCGTGACTGAACATACCGATGGTCACCGCGCCCCTCCCCCGTCCCCGAGCGGCCCCTCCACCTCCGGCATGCAAATGGTCGATCAGGTCCAGGCGGTCATCGACTCCTACGCCAACCGGGTCGCCACCGATCCCCACGATCGCCAGAAACCACCGAAGATTCCCCGCGCCGGCCGCATCCTGACGCTTTTAGGACTGCTGGCCCTCCTGACCGCCATCGGATTCGCAATCGTCTACGGCCTGCGCTCCGAAGTCCGCCGCGGCATCAATGCAGCCACCGAATCCAAGCAAGCCGGCACCTCGCCGCTCTTGACCGACGCGCCTCCTATCGAACCTCCCTCTCCAGCACCCCTCCCCGAGATCCCTTCTCCCAAAGAAGAAGTCGAGCCCGGCGTTTCTCAGCCGTCCTCGCGGTTTGAGGACGCGCCCAAAAAAGTCAAACCCAAGAAGAAAAAACGCAAAAAAAGAAAATCCTCCAAACGCAAGAAGCGCAAGAGGAAACGCCAGCGGTGACCGATACCAAAATGTACAAAAGGGCCAGAAGGGGAGGAAGAGTCTTGAACCGGTAGCTTTACTCGCCCTTCTCCTGATCGTCTTCCAACAGCGCCTTGCTCGACTCCAGTAAGGCGAAGTCTTTCAGAAACGCGCGGAGCGTCTTGCGCTTGTCCTCGCTGACCTCCTCGAAGGCCACGCCCATGCCGGGAGCCTGGGAAGGCCTCTGGGGATCGGCTTCCACCACCCGCACGACCCTTCCGGCCAACTCCAGTTTCTGCAGGGAAACCGGGTGGATCAGGGTTACATCCACCTCGGACCCCGGGGGCGCGGGATCGTGAGTGTGGATGAACACGCCTCCGGTGGAGATGTCCCGAGCATAGCTGATCCGGGAGGCAGCCTCGGCGCCGAAGCGCATCTTGACCAGACGCTCCACCCGCGGATAACGCCGGCGCTCGAGCCCAGACGGCTCGATGTCCCCGGACACCTGCGCGCCCAGAAACCGCTGGATACAGGCCAGTCCCTCCTTGGTAAGCTCCAGGAAACGCACACCCAGGCCGGCGGGCTGGCCCGGGATGGAATCTTCTACCACTCGCACCACCTCGGCCACCGCCTTTACCGACGGATGCTCACCCGGTATCTGCAAAATCAAGCGCACCTTCTCGCCCACCGGAACCAGGTGTTCGGTGGCGATGAACAAGCCCCCCAGGCTCAAGTCCTCGGTGCGTAGCTCGAAGAACCCCTCGGCGAACACGAACTTCACCCTCAACCGGGCGTCCACACGTGCAAACCGACGTCGCTCCAGCAGGCGCTGCCGCAGGTTGTCGTCCACCAGGCCGTACACATAGCGCTTCTGCTCGTAGGATAGGTTGAAAAACTTGATCCCCATCCCGCTATTGGAGGGATCGGCTCCGTCGTTCACCCACACCACCTGACCCTTCACCTTGAACGACGTCCCCTGCTGCGCCAGCTCAACCTCCAGGTCCAGTTCGGAACCCACCGGAAGCGGATCCACCGTGGACACGAACAACCCTCCCTCCCCCAGCACGTGTATGTAGCGATCTTTCAACTCATTACGGGTCCAGTAGCGAACCGCCAGGGAGACCGGCACCCGAAGGAACTGCCGCGAGTCCGTGGCCGGATCGGGCGTGGCCTGAAACAGCACCCCCTCGATCTCCCGGCGCATTTCCATCCAGTGCGCCTGCTCCTGATCCGAAAGGCACTCCGAATCCTGGCGCTTCCGTTCATTGAGCGCCTCGAAGGCTTCCAACAGGCTGGAATAGCTTTCCATGGTGTCCCCGCTTACGTTAATCGGATCCCGTCACCGGTGCAAACCTTGTCCATGCAGAATTTGTTGAGCCTCGAATATACTCAGCACGCGACCGAAACCATAGGAAATGTTCTTCAGCGAGGAGATGTGCAACTCCTCGTTGACGCTGGCCGTGCCGTCTCCCAGAAAGAAGACGTTGAAGTCCCGGTTGAAGGCGTCCCGGGCAGTGGTCTCGCAGCACAGGTTGGTCATTACCCCGCCAACGATGAGATCTTCCACGTTGAGCGACCGGAGGATCATCTCCAGGGAAGTGCCGACAAAGGCACTGTAGCGACACTTGACGATCACGCGCTCCCCTGCTTGCGGGCGCAGCACGTCCACCAGCTCGGCCTCCTCGGTCCCCTCCAGGACCAGGCTGCTCCACCAGCGGGCCATGGCGCCCCCGTCCGTGTGGGGATTGACATGGACATGCCGGGTGAAGATGACCGGCACCCCGCTCTGGCGGCAGGTCTGCACCAGCTCAAAGATGCGCTCGCACACCGGAACCGACATGGGCAAAAAGGTGCTTCCCTCCGGCGAAGCAAACACATTCTGCATGTCCACTACCAACAGGGCGGCCTTATTCGGCCGGAAGACGACCTCCGGACGATCATATTCGGCGATGGCCGCCTTCCAGTCACAGCCCACCAGGGGGCGGTCCCCACTCAGCTCTATGGAACTTGCCGGGCACATCTCCCGGCATTGCTCCGGCAGCGCCGGCACGGGCAACTGGGCGCTGGAGATCCGCTCCTTGACGGTGCTGTCCGGAGGCTCGTTGGTCACCTCGACTCCCTCGTGGGTCAACCAGTCACGCACATAGGTATAGACCTCGGCATCCTTGAACGCGAACCACTGCTGGCGAATCTCTGGATAGTCCAGCAACTGGTCCTTAAAGCGCCGGAAAGCCCCTTTGCCCACCAGGGCGGCGGACAAGCCCTCCTTAAGCCTCGGTTCCGTCACCGTTTCGATGAAGCGCTGCATGGTCCGGTAACCCTCCCGCGAGGGACGCGGCTGGATGTACAAAAAGCCCTCGGCCGGGCCCGGTGGCTGGGGAACCTCTCCCGTAACGCTGTTCTGGGTATGAACCTTTCCGGTCTTCAGATCCAGATAGCTGGGCGAATTGGGCAACTGGTTCTCAAAGGCTACTGCCAGGGTTTCCCAGTCTAACTCCAACTCGACCATGTCATCTCCATTCTCATTCTCCGTCATTTCAATGGTTCCCGTACATTCCCATTCACAACCGATGATATTACAACAGGCGCCAATAAAATATTCAACCCTTGTCGAACCGAGATTGACTGGGAAAATGATTCATGTATCATGACTGCGCCCCGACCAAATAGGAGGCCAGTTTCCGCCGTGTCCAACCAGGCAACCCCCGCACAACTCCGCATCCGCAACATCGGCATCATTGCTCACATCGATGCCGGAAAGACAACCGTTACGGAGCGATTCCTCTACTATACCGGGGTGATACACCGCATGGGCGAAGTGCACGACGGGCAGGCGGTCATGGACTGGATGCCCCAGGAGCAGGAGCGGGGCATCACCATAACCTCGGCGGTCACCATGCTGCCCTGGCGCAAGCACGAGATCCACCTGATCGACACCCCTGGACACGTGGACTTCACCGTGGAGGTGGAGCGCTCCCTGCGGGTGCTGGACGGTGCAGTGGTGGTCTTCTGCGCCGTCGGGGGAGTGGAGCCCCAGTCGGAGACGGTGTGGCACCAGGCGGATCGCTACGGCATTCCGCGGCTGGCCTTCGTCAACAAGATGGACCGGATCGGCGCCGACTTCGCGGGTTGTGTCGAGCAGATGAGGGAGAAGCTGGACTGCCGCCCGCTCCCCGTCCAGATTCCCCTGGGCCAGGAAGACGGCTTCGAGGGCATCATCGACCTGGTCAAGATGGAGGCCCAGCGATGGCGCTCCGGCGACCTGGGGGCCACCTTCGAAAGCTTTCCCCTCGACCATGATCTGCGGGCTTTGGCCAAACCCTGGCGCGAGCAGCTGATCGAAGCCCTGGGCGACGAGGACGACGAGATCGCCGAACTGTATCTGAACGACGATCCCATCCCCGAGGAAAAGTTGCGCACCACCATCCGGCAGCTGTGCCTGCAAAACCGCGGCGTACCGGTTCTGTGCGGATCGGCCTTGCGCAACAAGGGCATCCAACCCCTGCTGGACGCCGTGGTGAACTTCCTCCCCGCTCCGGTGGAACTGCCGCCGGTTAAGGGCACCAATCCCAAGACCGGCAAGCCGGTCGAGTTCGAACGTACCCGCAACCAGCCCTTCTGCGGAGTGGCCTTCAAGGTCCAACTCTGGGAGGGTCGCAAGCATACCTATCTGCGGATCTACTCGGGAACCGTATCCACCAGCTCCTTCGTGTACAACGCCAACAAGGGTGCCGATGAGAAAATCTCCAGACTGTTGAAGCTGCACGCCGACAAGAAGGAACGTCTGCAGAAGGCCCAGGCCGGAGACATAGTGGGGGTGGTGGGACTGAAGCTGGCCACCACCGGGGACACCCTGTGCACCCGGGAACACTCGGTGCAGTTCGGCGAGATTGAGTTCATGATCCCGGTTATCTCCATGGCCGTGGAGCCCAAGACCAGCCGGGACGAGGAGAAGCTCAAGGACGTCCTGGTCAAGATGGTCGAGGAGGATCCCACCTTCACGGTCACCGAAGACCCCGACACCGGACAGACCATCCTGAGCGGAATGGGCGAGCTGCACCTGGAGATCATCTGCGACCGCCTGGTGCGCGAGTTCCACCTCCCGGTGAACGTGGGCAAGCCCCAGGTGGTCTTCCGTGAAACCCTCAAAGGCTTAGCGGAAGCCACCGAGCGCTTCGAGCGCGCCTTCGCCAATGAAGGCCAGACCAAGAAGATGTTCGCCGAAGTCACTCTGCGGGCCAAGCCTCTCGAACGGGGCCGGGGCATCGAGTTCTTCGACGAATACACCCCCCCCGAGGACGCGCATCCGGTTTTGAAAGAATGGGTCCGGGCGGTGGAGGCCGGCGTGCGCGAGGCCGCCGGCTCCGGCCCCGAAACCGGATACCCCATGGTGGATCTGGAGGTCCGCTTGAAATCGCTAAGGACCCGGGAAGGCGAAACCACCGACATCTCCCTCCACATCGCCGCCGCGGCCGCCTTCCGCCGGCTCTGTCGAAAAGCCGGCTCCGCCGTGTTGCTTCCGATCATGTCACTGGAAGTGGTCACCCCCGAAGAGTTCACCGGCACCGTGATCGGAGATCTGAACGCCCGGGGAGGCAAAGTGGAAAAACTGGAGAAAAAAGCCACCCGCACCGTCATCAAGGCCCGCGCCCCAATGCCCAAGATGTTCGGCTACTCCACCGACCTCCGCTCACTTACCGAAGGCCGCGCAACGTTTTCCATGCACTTCTTGAAATTCGACGTGGTCTAGGCACTTGGCGAAGTCTTGGAAAAAGCGTAGAACCCCTGCCAATGCAAAACTTCCTGCAAGAGACGGCGTTGCCAACCCTCGGAGACAAGCTCTATTAGCCCAAACCGGCGGCCAAGGAGATGTTCTCGGAAGATATTTTGTATCAGTTCAAGTCCCTCGGTGTCCTCCAATTTCTGATGGCTCGCAAACCGGCGAGCTTTGCAGAAACGGAAGGAGGGCGCCAAGGGGCCTAAACGGATACGATATTTTTAAAGTCTGATTACTTGGCCTTGCCGCCGCCCGGGGTAGTAACCTTGAAGAAATCGGAAACCTTGTTTATATTCTCCGTCATCAGCTTCCTGTAGTCTTCACTCCCCTTCTTGCCCATGCTGATCCACTCGGTGAGCACTTTGCGCCCTTCTTGCTGGGCCACCACACCCTGATCCAGCAGGGTGTTGAGGATCTTCTCCCCCTGATTCTGCAGGGTGCCCACTGTGGTCAGGGTGGTTTCGAACGAAGACTGCATGAATCCCACCAACTCTTCCGCCCATTTGTTCTGTGTCATGATTCGCCCCTCCTTTTACGGGGTCCAACTCTGGATCGCCCTGTCGGCATCCATGAAATGGCTTACCAGAAAACTCCCATAGTACCACGGGAGAATTCTTTCAAAGCCTGATTACTTGGCCTTGCCGCCGCCGCCCTGGGTAACCTTGAAGAAATCGGAAACCTTGTGCATATTCTCCGCCATCAACTTCTTGTAGTCTTCACTCCCCTTCTTGGCCATGCCGGCCCACTCGGTGAGTACTTTGCGCCCTTCCTGCTGGGCCACCACACCCTGGTCCAGCACGGTGTTGAGGATCTTCTCCCCTTGATTCTGCAGGGTGCTCACCGTACTCATGGTGGTTTCAAACGAAGACTGCATGAATCCCACCAACTCTTCCGCCCATTTGTTCTGTGTCATGATTTGCCCCTCCTTTCACGGGGTCTGGTTACTTCTCGTACTTCATTACGGTCGCTTGGCCGTCCAGGACGACTTGGCCACTCTGGTTTTTCACCTCGGTCTTGAACTTCAAAATCTTCTTCGCGTCATTTTTATCGAGAACCTCGCACTCGGCGGTGATGGTTTCGCCAATCTTCACCGGAGCCTTGAAGTTCAGCTCCTGGCTCAGGTAAATGGTATTGGGCCCAGGCAGGATGGTGCCGAACACGGTGGAGATCAGCGCACCGGTCATAAACCCGTGGGCGATTCTCTCCCCGAAAAGACCATCCTTGGCAAATTCCTCGTCGACGTGCACCGGGTTGAAATCCCCGGTGATCTCGGCGAAGCGCAAGACATCCTCCACGGTAACGGTCTTGGAGTACGAGCCCTTGTCGCCAACCTGGATGTCCGCGTATTTCTTTTCTTTGATCCCCGCCATGGTCTTAACCCTTAATCCTTAATTCTTATTCTTATTCTTACTCTTACTCTTACTCTTATTCTTATTCTTATTATTCTTATTCTTATCGTTATTATTCGCCAGCGGCCCCGAACGTTCCGACAACCACTTGCCCATGCTGGGGCACAGCAACCGCTGCGACTTGGAGCTGACAAAGATACCAATGTGCCCGCTGGGCAGGCAGATCTCCTCCTTGTCCTTTGATCCCACCGCCTTGAGCAGCGGCTCGGAGGCCGCCGGCGGCACCAGGTGGTCATACTGAGCGTAGATATTGAGTACCGGGACGGTAATCTTCTTGGGATCCACCAGTTGCCCGTCCAACTTGAACTGGCCCTTGACCAAAAGGTTCTGCTGGTAGAAGTACTTGACGAACTCGCGTATGGCCTCCCCGGCCTGATCGGGGCTATCGAAGATCCACTTCTCCATGCGGACGAAGTTGCTGACGAAGTCGGGATTATCGACATGCTCCATGAAATCTATATACTTGGCGAACATCAACCGGAAGGGATTGAGCATCAGGTAACCGATGTTCATGAAATCCCCGGACACGTTACCCAGCACCTCCACCATCTTGTCGATGTCCATGTCCCGGGCCCAGATGTTCAAAAGCCCGTCTTCGGTGTCAAAATCGAACGGCGTGACCACGCACACCAGGTTCTGGACCTTCTCCTGGTGCAGGGCGGTGTAGATGATGCTGAAGGTGCCCCCCTGGCACACTCCCAGCAGGGTGACCTTGTCCGAGCCGGTCCGCTGCCGCACGAAGTCCACGCAACGGTCCATGTACCCGTTGATGTAGTCGCTCATGTTGATGAACTTGTCCATCCGGCTGGGGTAGCCCCAGTCGATCATGTACAGGTCGATCCCCTGCTCTAAGAGTTTCTTCACCATGCTGCGGTCGGGCTGCAGATCCATCATGTACTGCTTGTTCACCAGGGCGTAGGTCACCAGCACCGGGACCGGATGGCGCTTCTCCGTCACCGGACGGTAGTGGTAGATCTTGAGCTTATCCTCGGTGTAAACCGTGTCGTGCGGCGTCTGGCCCACCTCCACCTCCAGCGGGCCGGTCAGGATCTCCACGCCGCGCTGGAATCGCTGCTGCAGCTTCTCGGACTCTTCGGTAAAGAGCCGAACTACCTCGTCAAAGGAACCTCTGGCTTCGATCACGCTACACCTCCGGCTTCCCTTCAGCCCTGCTTCTTACGGAGCTCGACTTCCAGCTGCCGCACTGTCCGCTTCAACTGGTGCAACTCCACGTATACCTCGTCCATCTCCGACTGGGTGACCACGGGCGTCTCCCGGAGCATCACCTCGACGAACTCGTCGTTGCACCGGCGGAACTCCAAGGTGGCATCCAACACCAGATGCAAGCCGCGGACGAAGCTCTCCGACTTGAACATCTGGTGGAAGGTCTCCTCATAGATTTGCAAGGCCAGGTTGTACAGGTCCCGGAAGGTATCCGGGGTGACATCCTGCTTGAACAGCTCGCCGGCCTTCTTGGAGATCTGCTCGAACGCTTGCACGCCCGGCTCGTAGACGCGGAAAGCGAAGTCGATGTTAGCGCCGTAGAACTTCAAATAGGCGTCAACGGCGCGCATGGCCTTCTCCATGGTCAGTCGGGAGGGACCCACGAGGGGGGCGTTGAAGAACTTGCCGATGGTGTCGTGGTAAGCGCTCGTCCAGGTGTCTTGGAATTGCTGCAGGGCCTGGGGCCCCCCGCTTCCCCCCATCACCCCGGTGGCTCCCTTGGTCAGGCCCTCGAAGGCCTCCACCCAGGGGATGAAGAACTGCTGGTATCCACCCATCGAGCCCTGGATGTTCTTCGTGAAGTTGCGCAGCATGGTCTGCTGGAACTCGCCGGCGGGTCCCAGCATGGCCCGCACCGGCTCGGGCAGGGAAATATTGGTCATGGTAGCGAACATGGTCTTGACCGCTTCCGACCAGCCCTTGAGTGCCTCGGTGGTCATCATCTTATCGCTGCCGAAGCCGCCGCCGTGGGTATCTTTGAGAGTCTGCAGCCAGGAACGGTGCATATTCAAGAAGGTGTTGGCCGCCGAGAGAAACATCTCCATGGTATTGCCGAGCGACCCGCCCACGGGAAACTTAACCAACCCGTCCAGGGCTTGCCGGTAAGATTTCATCCAGGCATCGAACGGCCCGCCGAACTCTCCCGGTTCCCCTGCCCCGCCCAGGATTTGCTGCGTCATGGTGGTCATCTGCTTGAAAGCATCTGTCCAGGCGTGCTGTGCATCGGACCACATATTCATCACGTCGGACTGTTTCCCTTCCGCTTCATTTCGCACTTCGCGCATACCCACTCCTATCAGGTCCCCGATCGTATCCCCACCCCAACGTCTGTCTCTTCCAGCCTCGTGAAAGATTCCGGATTAGAAGACAGAAATCACGTAACGCTTCCCTTTGTCAAGATCTAAATGCAAAAACATAACATATAAATACGCAGTCGCATGACGCAGCATGGCAGAGTGGACCCGCCCGGAGCCGATCCGGTACAATGGTTGTGTGTCTTGGAACTCTAGTAGAATCATTGCGTTTTTGATTCCCTGGCTCCTCTTGAGCCTGGGGGCTCTTTTGGGGTTTCTGTTGGCCCCGGCCGGGAGCGCCAAGTATCTCGATCTGCAGGCCGCCTCCGATGGCGTCCACCGCAATGCTATAATCGCCCTGCCGGCCGGAGCGCTGATCGCCCTGATCTTTCTGTCAATCTCCATAATAGCCAGGCGCAGAAACCGGGTCCGCTTCATCTCGCGCACGCTGATGGGATGCGTGCTGGGAGTAACCTTGGGTGCTCTGGTTTTTATCACGCAGTTCGACTCGCAAATCGAGCAGAAGGGACTCACCGGCCAACTGGTCCAATACCACGCTCCCCAAAAAGAGCTGCGCTGGAATCCGTCGACGCGGCTGGTCGACGGGGACATGCAGTACTTCCTGGGCCCGGGATACCGTTACGAAGACAACGTGGCAATCGCCGCGGTGAATCGATCCTCGGGGCGCCTGCGCTGGACCTTCCACTGCCTGGGCAATGCCGTCTCCGATGCGAGCATCCAAGGCGGCCGGCTTTCATTCAAGACCTGGCGGCCGTCGGTCACCGCGTCCTATGTCTTGGACTTGCACGAGCCCCGGGTGCTATTCTTCGCCAAGGAATGAGCCCTAGCCAGCAGGACATGTTCGAAAATCCAGTGGCCCGCGCCCGGGAGCTGAAGGCCCGGCGCCGCTACGACGAGGCGCAGAAGGTGCTGAAGGCCGCGCTTTTCAGGAATCCGGGGGACCTGCGCGCCAAGGTGTCGCTGGCGGATCTGTACTACCGGACGCAGCGCTACCGGCAAGCCCTGGCCTTGGCCGGGTCCATTCTGGCCAAGGATCCCGACGAGCCGCGCGCCCTGGTGGTCATGGGCAACGTCTTGCTGCGGCGCAAGAAGCCCAAAGAAGCCCTTTCGTACTTCCGCCTGGCGCTTTCGGTGGCCGAGACGGACTACCTCTGGCTCCGGGCGGCCCGCTGCCACCTGGAGTTGAGGCAACCAGAGCCAGCCAAGGAAGCGCTCGGGCACGCGGAGTCCTTCAACGCGACCGGCCGGGAGCTCTTCCGCCTGCAGGCCAAGGTCGCGTATACCCAAAAGGACCACGACGCCGAAAACGAAGCCTTCCGCCGGGCAGCCCGGGCGGCCCCCGGCAATCCGGAGGACTTCTCGGCCTGGGTCCTGCCCATGCTCGCGGACTTGCCGCCCCGGAAGGCACTGCACACATCGGAGAAGCTGCGCGAGACCAAGGGCCAGGAACTCAACCCCTACCTGCTGCTTTTCGAGGCCCGGTCGCTGTACAAAAAGCGTGACTACGCGGGAGCCATAAAGCGCCTGGATCTGATCCTCGGGCAGGATCCACCCGAGCCCGTGTTAAAGGAAGCCCGAGCATTGAAATCCAAGGTCGGGGACAGATAGAATCACGGCATGAACGGCTTCACCCGACTGACGAGCTGAGGATTCGAGCCATGCCCGACCTGGAAGCAGAGATGGAGCGCGCCGTGTCGCTGTACATCCGCGGCCGGGCGAAGGAGGCGATCGAAATCGCCCGGCCGCTGCTGCGCCGGGCGCGAGGAACTCCGCACGCCGCTCGGTTCTACCGGTACATGTCCGAGTTCTTACTGGCCTCCGGCGACTACGATCGTTCCCGCGAGACGGCCCGGGAGTCGGGCAGCCTGGCCCGGGCCATTCGCCATCCCGGGGAGATCCTCGCGTCGACGCTCATGATCATGGCCTGCGACTTCTACCAGGGCCTCTTGCGTCAGGTTCACCGGCAATTGGAGGAACTGCTGCACTTGGCTACCGATCAACCCATGCCGGTCGTCTTCATGGGCCAAGTGACCCTGCTCTTGGGAGACTTCGACCGGACCGTCTCCCTGCTGGAGCAGGCCCGCGGTGTCGTGGACGCGGTCTCCGAGCCGGACGCGCACCCGGCCATGGACCTGTTCCGATCCAACATGCTGATCCAGACGGGCAAGGCCCACCTGCTGGCCGGGCGGCCCACCGAAGCCATCTCCCTGATCGAGCGAGCCATGGGCCTGCAAGTCGATACCCCGGTGCCGGGAGCGCTGGCGCAGGCGATGCTCGGATACGCCGTGGTCATAGACGGCAGCGCGGATGAAGGACTTGACCTGCTCCAGGACGCGGTCGGCACAGCCCAAGAGATCGCCCACGACGTGCACGGCCACACCCTGATACACCTGGGCCTGGCCCACAAACACCTGGGAGACCTGACCCAGGCACGCGAGCTATTGAGAAACGCGGTCGGGCTGCTCACCCACCCGCTGGAACGTCAGGAAGGCTACTGCGGCCTGGGCGACATCGCCGCTTCCTTCGATCTCCGTTCCGAGGCCGAGCAGGCCTACCGCCGTGGCACTCAACCCACTATCGATTCCTATTTCGGAAGAAAAGCCGTCGGCGCCCTACACGGCCTGGTGGGGCTACAACCCCTGTAGGGGCAAACCCCTGCGCACTTTCTGCGGTGTGCCGGCCCTACAATTTCTTTCCCATGCGCAGGGCCGCCTGGCCACCCAAGTAGCTTCCGTGACGGGGATCGATCACCGAAAAACCGTACTTCGAAAAGAAGTTCAACCCTACCAGGTTCCCCGCGGCACAGGTGAGTTGGATCTCCCTCACATCCCGCCATTCGCCCATCTCTCCCGCCAGTTTAAACATCTGCTCCACAAAAGCCTTGCCGATCCCCCGGCGCCGGTGCCCGGGAACCACCGCGATGGCCAGCAGGTCGGCAATCCAGGGATTGCCCTCGCTGTCTCCGCCGGACCAAGGCAAGAAACCCAGCATGAGGAAACCCACCACGCCGGCTCCCACCCGGGCCACGTAGGTGGTCACCCCCTGGGAGATGAAGAACTTCGCCACGATCTTCCCGTAGTCTCCGTAGTCTTCGAACACGGATTCGGAAATCCTTCCCACGGAAACTACGTCTTCCGGCCGGGCCGGCTCGATGGAGGCCATAAGATAAGCATAGTGGGCCCACCCTGTGCCGTCAACCCGATCGACGAGGCGATGGATTACTCCGGGCAGGATCTGTTCGAGATCATTCGATTCACTCGAACCTAGAAAGTATCTCCCCGATGGCGTCCTTGTGGACGGTGTAGGCAAGCAGTTTCAGACGAACGTAGTCGTCGCGCATGAAGAAGTAGCCCTTGTGCTTTCCCCGGCGGGAGGCGCGGCCGGAGTCCTTGACCAGAAACCAGTCGTGTCCGGCGTGCTCTGTGTAGCCAACCAGGTGGACGCCGTGATCGTCGGTGGTGACCCGGTGACGGATGCGGTACTCGCGGGCGATCTGATCGATGCGGTCCTGGGGAATGTCGTAGTCGGGGATAAAGAGCACATCGTTGCGTGAGTCCTTTCCCGGCTCGGAGACGTCAATCGCGATACTGAGAGAGTAGCCGCTCTGGACGGCCTTTTTAAGACCGGCGTAGAACTCGTCCAACGGCACGTTGTGATAGCCTTGGTCATGCCACCAATTGTCCGGAACCTTGAACTCACCCTTGGTGTAGAAAGGAATCGACAGGGTGGACATCACATCTACGTAATCGCCCGGGTTTATCTTCAGGATCTCGGTCATGAACGCCCGGGGTGTGAGCGTCCGGCCCTCGAACTGGAAGCCGGACGGTGGCCGGCCCAGGTGGCGGTCGAGTATCGCCCGCAGCATCAAGAGCGAGGCCTGCTCGTCCCACAAGCTCTTCTCCTCGACCGACTGAATAACGGCCTCAAGCTCCCGGAACATGCGCAGGTGATCGTGCCGCGGGTCCTCTCCCACAAAGCCCGGAAAGGCTTCGTGGGTCCAGGCTCCGTGCTCCTTCCACACGCGAATGACCGCGTTGGACTCGGAACCCTGGGCTAACAGCGAATCGCCCCTCTCTCGGATGAACCGCGAGGCCTTGGCCAGGTACTCGAAGTAGACCGTGGCCATCTCCGAGAGCTTCACCTTCTTTTTTGAAATCCGCAGCACCTCTGACTCCAGGAACGAAGTGGAAGCGTACGACCAGCAGGTACCCGTGTAATACTGGGGAGCGGGCGGCAGGTGGAACACCTGCCCGAAGACCTCGGGCGAGGCGGGCCGCTCCTTGGCCGGCAGGGAGCTCACCAGTTCCTGCTCCTCCAGGCGCTCTTTCTCCTTCTTATCCTTCTGCCGCTTGCGGATCTCGCCGGTCTCCGCGTCCCGCGATTCCTTCCACTTCTTGTCCCGCTCCCGTATCTCCTCCATCATCGGATCATGGTACCTGGTCTCGTACCGGGCCACCATGACTCCCTCTCCTCCCTCCAGAGCCGGAGTGGCAATCTCAATGATTGTCTTGACGGTCTTGGTTTCGGCATCGTTCTTGCCATCGCCGGACGGACAACACGAAACGGCAAGAAAAAAGACGAGCAGCGCAAATGCGGTCGGCAGGTACCTTGTCATAATTGTCTCCCTTCTCCGGATACGTGGTACCACGATCCTCCAATTGTGAAAATGGCCCCGATGGACCCCAATCTCCCATTGGTGCCCCTACGTTTCGATATAACATATTGACTTCCCAGGGCAACTCAATATACGCGGTGCCACTATACTGGTGAGTTAATTTACTCATGGTCTTCTTGTAAGTATCCATTTTTACACGGGAGATTGGGATCGACCGGAAATTTGCTGGGAGATTCTGGATGGATTTGGGTTGACATGCCAACTTTCCGCGTACACAATATGCACCACCGAGCGCGGTTGTTTGGTGATACCAGAAGGGCTCAGGCAACGCAAACCGGGCCGCGCGGGGCCGGGGAGGAGCAAGGAGCCGTAGGGCATGTCTTCGACAGCGCAATTGGTCGCCATGCTCATTTTCTTGGCGTATTCAGCCATCTACTTGTTCTTTGTCGGCTGGGCATCGGAGAGAACCACCGGCACCACCCTGGTGCGTAAGCTGAAGCTAACCGCCTTTTTGGGCGGAGCCTTCCTGCCCATAGTGGGAATACTAATCCTCTTGCTGCCCGGGTAGTCTTCGTTCCCGCTCGCGCGTGAACGGAGTTAGAACATCAGCACGGTCAAGAAGTAATCCAGTATCAAAATGCTCACCGAACCGATAACTACCGCATGGGTGGTAGCGGTGCCCACACCCCGGGCGCCGCCCGCGGCCCGGTAACCCATAAAGCAGCTCACCAGGGAAATGAAACCGCCGAAGACGGAGGCCTTGACCAGACCGGAGACCAGATCGTTGCCGGTGACGTACCAGGTGATCTTGGCGATGAAGTTGCCCGGATCCACACCCCACATGTGCACGGCCACGAGGTAAGACCCGAGAATGCCAACGAGGTTGAAGACCATGGTCAAGGCGGGAAACATCAACACCGAGGCTAAAAACCGGGGCACGAAGAGATACTGCACCGGGTTGACCGCCATGACCGACAAGGCGTCGATCTGTTCGGTGACCCGCATGGTTCCCAGCTCGGTGGCCATGGCCGAGCCCGCCCGACCGGTGATCATCAGCGAGGCCAAGACGGGAGAAAGCTCGCGGGTCAGCGCCAGAGCCACGGTCGCCCCCACCATGGTTTCCATATTGAACTTGGAGAACATGTACATGCTCTGCATGGTGAAAACCGCGCCGGTAAACACCCCGGTCAGCAGGATGATGAACACCGATCCGGGGCCGATGAAATCCAGCTGCCTCAGCAACAGGCCCGGCCGGAAAGGGGGCTTGAAGCAGTACAACAGCGCCTGCAGGGAGGTAACCACGAACTCGCCGACCTCACGAATTGCTTGAATCACCGAGCCTGCAACATCCCGTTTCGACGTCATATCGCCGCCGATACTACCCCTCCCGAAAGGGAGACACAAGTACCCCAATCTCCCACTGGTGCCCCTACGTTTCGATATAACACATTGACTTCTCAGGGGAACTCAATATACGCGGTGCCACTATACTAGTGAGATAATTTACTTGTGGTCCTCTCGCAAGTGTGCGGTTTTGCGCCATCCGATGCCCCGGGCGTT
>JAUXGL010000054.1 GCA_030622135.1 Deltaproteobacteria bacterium | reverse complement strand
GTCCAGGCCCACGCCGGTGTCCAGGCCCACGCCGGTGTCCAGGCCCACGCCGGTGTCCAGGCCCACGCCGGTGTCCAGGCCCGCCGTCAGTGTGCCGGCCAAGAAAGAAGCCGTGCCTCTGCCCAAGGCGAAGAAAGCCCCTCCGCCCAAGGTCGTCGAAAAGAAGAAGGTAGTGGTCAAGAAGAAGCGTCGCTAGATCGTCCGAGGTAGTCCTTGGAGTTTCCCAACGCGGATCGCGAACGTCTTCTGTCTCTTCTCAAGACGAAGTCTTATCGCGAAGGTCGGGTGGTTCTGGCCTCCGGCCGGGAAAGCGATTTTTACATCGACTGCCGTCAGACTTCCCTGAGTGCCGAGGGACACCGTCTCATCGGCCGTCTTTTCTTTGGGTTGATTTCGGAAAAGTTTCCCCAGGCCACGGCGGTGGGCGGCCCCACACTGGGCGCGGACCCGCTGGTCTCGGCGGTGAGTCTGACCAGCATTCTTTTGGGCAGGTCCCTCGACGCCTTCATCGTGCGCAAGGAAGCCAAGGGCCACGGAACCGGCACGTGGATCGAGGGCATGGCCAACCTGAAGAAAGGCGATACGGTGGTCATGCTCGAAGACGTGGTGACCACCGGTGGCTCCAGCCTCCAGGCGGTCAAGCGCGCCGAAGCAGTCGGGCTCAAGGTCCCCGGCATTCTGGTTCTGGTCGATCGCAACGAGGGTGGCAAGGAAAACATCGAAAAAGCCGGCTACACGCTGGTTTCACTGTACAACAAGAGCGACTTCATGCCTTCCACATAGGTCTTGACCCCCATGCCGAAGGCAATATACTGAGGCAGCGGAGATTGTGCATGTCTTTACGATTGGTCTGTCTGGTTTTTCTGCTTTCACTGGTTGCGGGTAACTGCGCGCCGAAACCCAGCATGCGCGGGCCCGGAAAGCTGGACGATGTCTACGAATCCCAGCTCAAGCAATGGACCGAAGGAGGGAGAGTCTACCACAGCATCGACCGGGTCATGTTTGTCTACGCCACCTACCTGTCACCGGAGTTTCGCCAGGCTTTCGGTTCCCAGTATGTGAAGATCTTCGGGATCGATCCGGGCAAGGTGGACAGCGACTTGGAGATGATCGCTACCTCGGTCGGGAGGGGTCACGAGTTCTTCGTGTTCGCCGACACCACCAACCTTTCCTGGAACAACTTCGACGAGGCCGATTCCGTATGGAGGATGGCTTTGTGGGGTGGTTCCGAGCAATTGGGTGTGCCTCCCATGAGCATCACCCGTTTCAAGGGCCGGGGTCCCAACCTGAAGGCGTTCTTTCCCTACCTGAACAAATTCGGACGCTGTTACTTCGTTGTTTTCCCCCTGGACCAGCACAACAAAAGACCCGTGCTGAATCCCGAAAACGGCATGCTGACCATCAAGCTGTCCAGCGCTTTCGGGACGGCGGCCATGTCCTGGAAGGTCCGGGAATGAGCCTCTCCGCCTGGCTCCAGCGGCGCAAGGAAACCCGGCGTAAAAAGGCGGTCCGGCGCCACAAGAAGCTGATCAAGAGGAAGTACGGACAGGGAGATGATCGGCAGAAGGCGATTGCCTTCTTCTGTGAAATGGGTGGCCGGGAGGGGATCTCCGGGCTTCTGGAGCGGTTCATGGTCAACTGCGAGCCGAGCATCCGGGACGAAGATGAGAAGCAGCAGTTGTTCGACATCCTGGTGGGGTTCGGGGAGGACGTGGTACCGGCCATTGAAGACTACATCAACCGCAAGGATGCCGCCAGTATTCCCGTCACCTGGCCGCTGAAGGTGCTGGCCGCGGTAACCGAGCCGCGGGAAGCGGTGGGAGTGATCGTGCTCGCCCTTCTGCAAATGGGTACCAAATACATCCGGGAGCCGGAGCGCAAGGTGCTGCTGGTGTCTCAGTTGTCCGAATACGACGACGAGCGTGTGGTCAAAACGTTGATTCCGTTTCTCCGCGACCATCGTGACGAGGTCCAGTTGGAGGCGCTGGCCGCGCTGGAACGTCGGGCGGATGAAGTCGCCCGCGAGCCGATGCTGGAGCTTTTGGTGGAAGCGGATACGCCATTGAGATTGCGGGCTTGCCTCGCGGGCACGCTGAAGAACCTCGGCTGGACGGTGAAGGGTTACCGTAAGAAGGTGGAAGAGGCGCTTCCGGGGGGTTTTCAGGTGGATCGCTCCGGCCGCATCAAGGGACGGTGGGCCAACGCGCCGGCGGAGGACGACGATGAAGAAGGCTGAGCGTCTCCTCGACCTGATCTCGTTTCTGCTCAATGCCCACCGGCCGGTGACCTTCCGGCAGATCCAGAACGCCTTCCCGGAAGACTACGCCGAAGGGGGTGAAGAGGCCACCGCCCGCAAGTTTGAGCGCGACAAGGCGGACATCGTGAAGATGGGCCTGCCGCTAAAGTTCCAGGACGATGACGAGTTTGAGGAAGGCGGCTACGTCATAGACCGGGAGTGTTACTCGCTCTCGAAGATATCCCTCAGTCCTGACGAACTGGCCATTTTATGCATGGCCGGTTCGACCGTCCTGGAAATGGACGCCTCGCCCTTCTCCCAGGACTTGATCCTGGCGCTTAACAAGACCGGTTATGCCGCCGAGGGAGGGGAGTCGTCCGGCCGGCCGACGGGCTGGTATCCCTACCGGGTTCTGCCGGACAACCGGCTTTCTCCCGCGGTGGCCCTGCGCCGAAAAGAGCATCTGGAGTCCCTGCGCAAGGCTGTCACCGACAGGAAGAACGTCATGCTGGTTTACCACGGTCTTTGGCGTGACGAGAAGACCCAGCGGACCGTCAGCCCTTACGGGTTGGTGTGCCGACAGGGTACCTGGATTTTGGTGGGACGTTGTCACCTGCGCGACGCCGTCCGGGGGTTCCATGTGGATCGCATCACCGGTCTGGAAGTGAATCGCTTTCAGCCGAAGGCACCCGATTTCGAGTTCCCGTCCGGTTTCAAGCTCGACGACTACGTGGCCCGGCATCCCTGGGAGATCCGCGCGCACGATCCGGTGACCGCGGTGGTGCGTTTCGAGGCTCCGGTGGCCGAAGTGGTGGTGGCCGAGCTGGGGTCCGGCGTCAAAAAGGTGGAGGTGGATGGCGACGCCCGCATCCTGCACTTGGAGGTTGCATACCTGGATGGTTTGCTACCCACCGTGCTGTGGTACCGGGACAATGTGCGTGTGCTCGAACCACCCGAGCTGGTCGAGAAGGTCAAGACCGCGCTCGAGAAGATGGCGTCGGGGGCCTGATGAAAAAGGATCTTCATCAGCGTTTGAAAGCCCTGCTATTTCTGGTGCCCTACGTGGTGCGCCACCGCGGCGTTCCCCTGAGCGATCTGGCCGGCCGGCTTATGCTATCCGAGCAGGAGTTGCTCAAGGAGCTCGATTTCCTCCTCATGATTGGGCGGCCTCCGTTTCTGCCGAACGACCTGATCCTGATATACCAGGAAGCGGGCAAGGTCTATGTGGACTTGCACCAATCGTTGGATGCCCCGCCCCAGTTTACCGTCTTGGAGGCGCTGGCGCTGGCGACGGCGACCCAGGTTTTTGCCGACCAGGAAGTAATGGGAGCAGCCGCCACGGCGGTCCGGGTGGCTCTGGATAAGATCGTCAAATCCCTGCCCCAGGAGACCCGCAAGCTCTTTTTTGACCTGTCCGACCGCTTTCTGCTGTTGCCGGGCGGCGGCGTGCCCCACCTGGAACTCCTGCGCCGGGCGGTGGATGAGCGCCGCGAGGTGGACCTTCAGTATTTCGCCGCCAGCCGCGGCGAGACGACCCGGCGGACGGTGCAGCCGCTGGGATTGCACAATCACCGGGGCATCTGGTACCTGGCGGCATTTTGCACCCAACGGGAAGACAAGCGCGTCTTCAGGCTTTCGCGGATTCTCAAATCCAAGCTGTCCGATTGCATCTTCGATCCCCTGGATGAAGAGTTCGATGCGGCCGCGTTCGTGGAAGAGTCCATCACCATACCCCTCTGCGGCGGACAGGAAGTGGTCATCCGTTTCTCGCCCAAGGTGGCCCGCTGGATCCAGGAACGCTGGGGATCCGAGTACCTGAGCACCGACCCGGACGGAAGCGTGGTGGCCCGGCTCCACGACGTGTCCGCTGAGTTCGTGCTTTCGTACGTGGCCTCGTTCGGGGGTGAGGCCCGGATTGAAAAACCGGAGGAGCTTAGGGATCGGCTGCGAGATCAGGCAAAGAATGCCCTGTCCGGTTATGTTTGATGGAATAACCAAACGAAGCAGGAGGATAAAATGCCCACGGAATTCTCGGTCAACAAGCGGGACATCCAGTTCGTCTTGTACGAGCAGTTGGAAGTGGCCGATCTGTGCAAGCTGCCGGCCTATTCGGAGTGCAACCGGGAGCTGTTCGAGATGGTCATCGACGAGGCCATCAAGGTAGCCACGGAAGTAATGGCACCGTTGAACTCCGTCGGCGACCACCAGGGGCTCAAGTTCGAGGGCGGGAAGGTGATCACTCCCGAGGAGTCCAAGCCGGCCTGGCGCAAGTTCGCAGCGGGTGGGTGGATCGGCATGGTCCACGATCCCGAGGTGGGCGGGCAGGGGATGCCCCACGTGCTGAAGTTCGCCGCCGAGGAGATCTTCTCCGGGGCCAACGCGGCCTTCTTCCTACACTCAATCCTGACCGAGGGCGCCGCCCACCTCATCGAGAAGTTCGGCACCCCAGAGCAGCGCCAGACATACTGCGAGAAGATGTACACCGGCGTATGGACCGGCGACATGTGTCTGACCGAGCCGTCGGCGGGGAGCGACTTGGGTGCACTGAAGACCACTGCCAAGAAGAACGGCGACCACTACCTGATCTCCGGCAGCAAGATCTTCATAACCTCCGGCGAGCACGATCTGGTCCCCAACATAATCCATCCGGTGCTGGCCCGCATCGAGGGCGCCCCGGCCGGGTCCAGGGGCATCAGCCTGTTTTTGGTGCCCACCTACCTGGTGAACCCGGACGGCTCGCTGGGAAACCGCAACGACGTGGTTTGTTCCGGCATCGAGCACAAGATGGGCATCAAGGCCTCGCCCACCTGCACGCTGAACTTCGGCGACGAGGGCCGTTGCCGGGGCTGGCTGCTGGGCGAGGAGAACACCGGCATGCGCCTGATGTTCCAGATGATGAACGAATCTCGTCTGGGCGTGGGCATCCAGGGCCTGGGCCTGGCCGGCGTGGCCTACCTGAGTGCCCTGGGCTATTCCCAGGAGCGCACCCAGGGCCCCGCCTGGAACGCACCCAAGGACGCCGCCCGCGCCCTGATAGTTACCCACCCGGACGTGCGCCGGATGCTCATGCGTATGAAGGCCTTCGTGGAAGGTATGCGCTCGCTGATGTACTCGGTGGCGCAGTACGTGGACCTGTCCGCGCACGCCGCCGACGAGAAGGAAAGGGAGCGTTATTCCCACTACGTCGAACTGCTCACCCCCATCTGCAAGGCCTACGGCTCCGACATGGGTTTCAGGGTCAACGAGACAGCCATCCAGGTTTACGGCGGCTACGGTTATTGCCAGGAGTACCCGGTGGGGCAGTACTGCCGCGACCAGAAGATCTCCTCCATCTACGAGGGCACCAATGGTATCCAGGCCCTGGATCTCCTGGCCCGCAAGGTGGGCGGCCGTGGCGGCTTGTACTTCAAGGAGTACCTGGAGCTGCTCGACGGCTTCATCGACGAGCACCAGGGCCATAAGGAGCTTGGCGAGCTGGTTTTGAAGCTGGATAAGGCCAAGGACGAGCTTGGCAAGGTGACCCTGAAGTTCGGCGAACTCATGCAAGTGGACCCGGTGCTGCCGCTCCTGGGCGCCACCCCGTACCTGGAGGCCTTCGGGCACGTAGTGGTGTCCTACTATCTCCTGGAAGCCGCGGTGGAGGCCGCCTTGAAGCTGAACGCGATCTGCGATGAGAAGGGCGCCCAGGACGAAAAGGCCCGGGCCCGGCTCCGCGAGGAAAATCCCGAGGCGGCCTTCTATCACGGAAGGGTTGCCTCGGCGCGCTACTTCGTCCTCAATGTTCTTCCCGAGGTATATGCGCTCTCGGCCGGGATGCTCAGCGGAGACAAGAGCGCGATGGAAGTCGTTTACCCAACGTAGGAAAACCGGGAGGAGCCATGGCCAGACAAAAAGCAATCATCTCCCATACCCGCAAGGCCGGCGCCGAACGCATCCGCACCATGGTCGACTGGTCCCGTCAATGGGACCTCATTGGCTACTTCCGCGCCTCCGGCTTCACCCCCGCCGGCAGCTGCATCGTCCTCGAACGAAGAATCTGAAGACCAGGGCTAGGGTATATTTATCGATAGTTTTCCATCCCCGATTAGATTAAGGTCTACGATCTTCATCGATGAATCATAGCTGAATCCAATTGGATTGTCGTTGAATTTTACTTCCAGGGGTTCCTTCGGAGAATGGATGTTCAATGTATAAGATTTACCTCCTGTTTCTCCAATATCCGCGTGGATATCACCATCCTGGTTGAAGCTCGCAAGCAAATCTAATCGCATATCAGAACCAACCAATACCTGAGAACCATTGTGATGGGGCGGGGTATTGGATCCGTATGAGGGCGGCCAAACGGATCCATCCACACCGTAGTCTGAACGACAATTACCCTCGGTTGGCAACCTGTACCAACCCTGACTTATTGGGCATCCTCATCGAGTCAACCAAACTCGATGGATAGGTATCCTTCAAATATACCTATCCCATTGGCATTGGGTAACTTCTTGACGGAATCGAAGATCGGCTATATTATACCGTTTAAGCCTGCAAATATGGATGATGCATTCGTATTTGTAGGGTTAAACGGGAGGTTTTTTGCCTATTATGGCCGATCTAGAGCAGCTTATTCGTAGTACGAATCCTTGGATCTGGGATTCTGGGAAGTGGGACGGGGCTTGGTCGGCGAGAATGCCGGAGTGCTTCGTTTCCCGCAGACCGGTTGACTGGAGGGGATCTTTTTCCAAGGACAAGGTCACCCTGGTGGTCGGTCCTCGGCAGTCGGGGAAGTCGACGTTTCTTTGGTCCGAGTTGAAGAAACTTGGGCCCGGGATCGTGCTGATAAACTGCGAGGAGTTGCTGTACCGCGAGTGGTGCCGGTCTCCGGCAATCGTTCTCGGTCAGATCCGGGAGATGTTGCCGCGGCCCGGTGCTCTTTTGTTCGAGGAAGTGCAGCACCTTCATGAAGCCGGCCTGTTTCTCAAGGGGCTTGTAGACCTGAAACCCGGATGCCCGATTCTGGCCACCGGCTCGTCCTCTTTTCACCTGATGGCCGGGACCCGCGAGTCGCTTGCCGGGCGCGCGGAGCGGCTGCGGCTGATGCCGTTCAGTCTCCTGGAAGTATCATTCGATCTGGACGATCTTGCCCCGGCCGTGCGTGCTTCTAGGAAGATCGAGCGGTTCTCAAGGATGCTTGTCTACGGTAGCTACCCGGAAGCCTGGCTGAGCGATGATCCCGAGCGCGTCCTGGTGGATTTGCTGGAAGGCGTGATTGTCAAGGACGCCTCGGATTTGTTCAGGATCGATCACCCGGGGGCTTACCGGAAGCTCTTGCGTCTGATGGCCGGCCAGGCTGGAAATCTCGTCAACTTGTCCGAGTGGGCTTCGATTTGCGGAGTCAGTTCCAAGACCGTAAGCCGCTACGCGGCGATACTCGATGAAGCTCATGTGGTCACTTTGTTGCGCCCGTGGGTTTCCGGCAAACGCGCGGAGTTGACCGGCACGCCGAAGGTGTACTTCTGCGACAACGGAATCCGCAACGCCGTGCTCGCGCGGTTCAGAGAGCCGGATCGCAGGGAGGATCTGGGTATCCTTTGGGAAAACTGGGTTTTTTCTGAAATCCTCAAGGCGCTCCGCCCCCTGACCGATGGGTGCGGTTTCTGGCGGACGCGCTCGGGGGCCGAGGTGGATTTCGTCGTGGAGTCTCGGGGACGCCTGATTGCCATCGAAGTCAAGGCGGGCTCCGCCGGTAGGCTACGGCTGAGCCGCGCTGCCCGAAGCTTCATCGAGGCCATCCGGCCCGAACTGTTCGTAACGGTGCATGGGGGGGAACCACATGAGCGTGTGCATCGAGGCTGCAAAACACTATGGATCCGCCCGGATGAACTCGCTCCGCTGATCGCCGGGGTCTGAGCGATTGGCTCGTCAGATGCGGTGTCTAGTTCCGACAGGTCGAAAATCCGGTTCTTCAGGACCAGAAGATCGAGGTGGTGCCGCCGGAGTGCAAGTGAGGTTCAGTTCGGCGTCCCGGTATCTCGACGTTTAGGCGTTTCCTGGTCTCGTTCGTTACGAGAGATCGAGTGCGTTCTTCACACCCTCTTCGACCGCCGACATTTGCTCCGCTCCCAGTTTCCCGAGACGGCGAGCGAGCTTTTGGCGATCCAAAATCGTCACCTGGTGACAGAGCGCCACGCTCTTGAGGCGAAGACCTCCAGAGCCCTCCGGCAATAGAATCGCCGTGGGTCCCCGTTTCTTCTGGGCCCGGGATGTGGAAATCGGTACGACGATGACCGATCTCCAGGCAGGTTGCTGGTTGAACCCGTCGTGGGAGATCACCAACACGGGCCGTTTTCCGCGCTGCTCGGATCCGGACCGCGGTTCGAGCACTGCCTGGTATACTTCACCTCGCTTCATTGAACTCAATCATCCTCGATGAGGAGCTCGGTGGCTGCCTCTTCGAGTTGCTCGTCGAGGTCCACGTCGGACCCCGCGAAATCGGTTGCGTAGCTAGAGATGGCATCGTGCAGGATCTCTCTTTTTCTGTGCTCAAGCCATTGATGGATCGCCTCCCGGGCAAGAGCCGTCACCGGTTTCTTGTCCCGTTTTGCCTCTTTCCTCAACCGGGCATACACGTCGGATGGCAGGGGGACATGGAAATTGTGTACATTTTTCATGGCAATTCCTCTACCATAATATTATGGCAATATTGGTGCCATGTCAATTTGCTTGAACCCCAAACGTGCCCGGTCCACCTCGACGTGGTTACCGAGACACATCTGGTTGACCAAGGTTTCCTCAGGTATCCAGTCCCGATAGATCGAGAATCTGCTTTTTCAAGTAGAGCATTTCGAAGGAGTAGCTCAGCTTTTCGACTAGGAGGGAGTACGTCTCCAGCATGTCCAGGAGCTCGCCCTTCTTGTTCTCGGAGGCCAGGATTATGCAGGTGACCCGGTCGCCGGTTATCACGGGAATGCACAAGGTAGGCCGGTCCATGGGGAAGCCTAGCTCGGAGAAGTACCAGTGATCCACGCCCGAAATGGTGGGGATGCCGTGGAAGGGTTCCCGGGTGTTCCACACCTTGAACAAGAGCTCGCTGCTGTTTATAGGAAACGAATACTCCTGGAACAGGTCCAGGGGCAGCTTTCCGCCCACGTGGGTCGCGCCGACCGCGGTTTCTCCGCTGAGCAGGAAAACGGCCGCGTAGTTGAAGTCCTGGGACACGAACGCCCGGATCACCTCCAAAACGTCATTGACGTTGTTCGCTCTGATTAGCTGAGTCACAACCTGGTGGATGGGAAAGCCTTCCACCGCCATCTCTTCGTTCGCGGTTTCAAGCTCGATTTGTTTTTCCCCCACCCTGAGAAGCTGCTCGGGATTGCCCTCGATCCGGGGCTTGGTCGCGGAGGCGGCGGTGGCCGTCTCGGCCAGGTTCTGGGCCATGCCGGCCGCCCGGATGTAGCGAACCGACCGAGCGACGTCGTAATACTTCTCGATGGCGTAGACGAGCAGGATCTCGGGGGCCACGACGGGATCGATGCGCAGCCCGGTCGCAAACGAGATCTCGTCTATGCTGGGAAAGTTGGTGGGATCCGACATGGCCAGCCGCAGGTTCTTGCCTTCCAGCTCCAGGGGTATCACCCGGTGTTTCTCCACCAGTGAAATCGGAACGATCTTGAGGACATCCTGGTCGAGCTTGTCGAAATCACCCGCCTCCACGCAGGGAATTCCCAGTTGCGTGCTGAGCAGCTTGGCCAGGTCCATTTCGTTGACGTAACCAAGCTCGACCAGATTGGTGCCCAACTTACCGCCGAAGATGGTCTGGGCGTGCAGCGCTTCTTTTAGCTGGTGCTGGGTAATGAGCTGGTTTTGCACCAGCAATTCACCGAGCTTGATTGACATGACCCGGTTACCCTCCTATGCTTCATTGGTCTCTTTGTATACTCCAAAGAGAGCCTGGGTAGCAACAAGATGTTCGCAACAGTGAGGAAAACCATGACTTGGTGGATTCCTGTGGTTGGATTGCTGATAATCGGGGGTATCGTTGCCATCCTGTTGTTGAGCAGGAAGAAGGAGCCCAGCCTGGCCAGCCGGCTGGGGCTCAGCGACCAGGGAGGGGTGCTGCGGGGCCAGGTCCAGGGGTTTTCGGTGAGCGTGGAGACCCAGATTGGCGGAGAGATCCGAAAACGTAGCCGCACGGTCGTAAAGATCGAGTTTCCCCAACGGTTGGGACTGGGCCTGAAAATCATGAATCCACTCGGAGGCAGACGCAGCCTACGTGCGTTGTCCACCGGTGACGCCGGCTTCGACGAATCGGTAACCGTGGAGGCCCAGGACCAGAAAAAAACGCTCGATTACCTTACCCCCCAACGCCGCCAATGCATCCAAAAGATGCTGGCGTCCGAGCCCGGCGCCTGGGTGGACGACCTGGGCATCACCTGCACCCAGGAAAGGGCCGTCACTGAGTTCGAACCCTTAAAGCAGATCATCGACGACCTCCTCGACGCCGCCATCGAGATCTTCCCCGGAAGAGCGGCCAGGAAAGCGGTAAGAGAAGCCGAAAAAGGACGCAGGGTTTGAACGGGCCTCCGTTCTCTGAACTCCTAGATGACGTTCACGTCCACGCGGATGCGGAAGACGATCTCCATGCTGACCAGGTCGGGGGGTACGAAGACGAAGGGAGCGTCGGGGGATATCTTCATGTCGCCGGCCTCGATGTAGGGCTTGAGCTCGAGGTCTTCGGTCACGGTCAGGTCGGCCTGGCGGGTACCTTTGGGAAAGGAGGGCTGGGAGGCCAGCAGGGTCCGGTTCATTCCGGTGGCGGCGACGTAGAAATCGAGCTTTTGCAAGAACGACAGGTCGTTGGTGAGGCCGCCCTGGCCGATCATCTCGATGGTGCAGCTCAACAGCTTCATGGAATCGACGTCGGAGGGGTCGACGTCCTTGTCGGTCAGGGATTTCTCCAAAGTGGCGCCGAAGTTGCCCATCTCCGGGAAAACCATCGACGTCCCGCCCACCATCACCTCTTCCTTTACGTTCAACTCGACCACGTCGAGACCGCAGCCGGCGCCAATCAGGGCAATCAGGAGAATCAGGGGTGGCAGACGCCTCCGGAGCGGAAACCGGGCCGGACACACCAAGGTTGAAAATATCGCTTTCATCGCTACCTCCTAGAACATTCTAGCCGATGTTTAGGGTGCATGCCAACTGTCCTCTAGAAATGTACCCATTTTACGCAGTGGATTTGGGTTGCCGCGAAGGGTGGGTGGAGATTCTGGGTGTATGAATGTACTGTAAGATTGACAGCCGAGCCTGTCTGAGGATATAATTTACAAATAGAATATGGAGATCCGCGACAAACATTTCGAGGAGAAGCGGCACTGCTCGCGTGCGCCCATCGGGGTGATCGTGCGAGTGGAAAGCAACAACGGAAGTCGCCACTATTATTCCATGAATCTAAGCTCGGGGGGGGCCTTCCTGTTGGCTGAGGAGCCGCTGGGAGAGGAAACCAAGGTGGAAATGGAGTTGTTCCTGCCTCTGGTCAGCACGCCGGTGCGGGCCAAGGGAGAGGTGGTCTGGAAACGGCGCCAGGACCCTAGCGGTTTCGCCATAAAGTTTACCGAGATTAGCAAAGGAGCGCAAAAGCTTATCAAGTGGGTGGTAGAACGCTATCTGGGTAGGTCGGAAAGCGCCTGACAGGTCCCCGGCCGATGTGCCCCCGCCAAACTCTTTTCCGGTATTTTTCATTGGTGTTGTGGCTGACCCCGGTTGCATCCGCGGCTTCCGGTTGGGATTGGCTGCGTCCCCCCACTCACGGTCACGATCTGCACGGCATGCATTTCGCGGTTGGCTCCGCGGGCGTTTTGGTGGGACAGGACGGTGCGGCCATCTACACCCAGGATGCGGGTGCCAACTGGCACCGGGCGCGTCTCCCCGCACGCGCGGATCTCCGGGATGTGTTCATGATCGACGCATCGTCCGGATGGGTGGTGGGCAGCGGTGGCGTGGTATACGCCACCAGAGACGGCGGAAAGACCTGGAAGCCCCGCCACTCGGGCGTGGAGACCGACCTGTACGGGGTGAGCTTCGTGCATCCCCGGGTGGGCTGGGCCGCCGGCGACGCTGGAACGGTTTTGCACACCATCAACGGAGGCGATTCCTGGATCGAGCAGACCACCGGCGCTACCCAGGATCTCAGGGCGGTCAGGTTTCACGACGGGTTGATTGGCGTCGTGGTGGGAGAAGGCGGGGCGTTGTTCAGGACCATGGACGGCGGCAACACCTTCACCTCGCTGTACTCCGGCACCTATTACACCTTGCGGGACGTGGCGCTTAGCAACTCCCGGCACATCATCGCGGTGGGGAACAACGGAACGGTCACGGTGAGCACCGACGGTCAGGCTTTCAATCGGATCGACTACGCGGACGTGGGCGGGACGGTTAAAAATTTCACCTCGGTGTTCATGCTGGACGACTCCAGTGCCTGGGTGGTCGGGGATCAGGGAACCATCCTGCATTCCAGGGACGGCGGTTTCCACTGGGAGGTGCAGGCGTCTCCCGTCGATGCCAACCTGAACGTTGTCTGGTTCACCGACAGCCAGCGTGGCTGGGCAGCCGGAGACGGCGGAGTGTTGCTCCAGACCGGAGACCGGGGGGCCACCTGGACCAACGTTTCAGCAGACTCCGTCAGCCGGATCCGGGGGGTGGCATTCGCGGATAGTCAACACGGATGGGTGGTGGGCGAAGAAGAGAACGGCATCATCTTAAAAACCGTCGATGGCGGGACCAACTGGGATCGGTTCGATGATTCGGATTCATCTCGGCTCTACGACGTCAGTGCGGTGGACGCCGGTCGTCTCTGGGTCGTGGGAACCTCCAGGTTCGGGGGCGGGCGCATCCTGGCCAGCGTCGACGGAGGCGCGAACTGGGACATCCAGGTGCCCGACGCACCGCAGGCTTTCTACGCGGTGCATTTTCCCGATGAGTTGCACGGTTTCGCGGTGGGGTATGCGGGGACGGTGTGGGCCACCTCTGACGGCGGCGGGCAATGGGTTGCCCAGCAGTCGGCCACCTCGCAGTGGCTCTGGGACGTGCATTTTAAAGACGCGCAGAACGGATTCGCGGTCGGGAAGCTGGGCACCATCATGCGCACCCATGACGGCGGTGGTCATTGGGATCTCCTGGACACGCCGGTAAGCGATGACCTGGTCGCGGTCTTCTTCTCGTCGGCGGACCGGGGCTGGATCGTGGGAGCCGACGGGACGCTGCTGACCAGCACAAACGGGGGACTGCTCTGGGAGTCCGCGCCCAGCCCCGCCGGCCTGGATCTCAACGCGGTGTTTTTTCCCGACGCCGACACGGGCTACATCGCCGGTTCCTCCGGCCTGCTGCTCAAGACCCCGGACGGCGGCGCGTCCTGGTTCAGACAGCCGATCCCGTTCACCCAGGAACTGGAGGATCTGTATTTCACCGATCCCGATAATGGCTTTGCGGTCGGTGCCAAGGGAGCCATCCTGGCCACCTCTGTCGGTGGATGCGCTCAACCCGACACCTGCGACGGGCTGGACGGGGACTGTGACGGAGAAGTCGACGAGGATTTTGAGCCCGGCCAGTGCCACGCACCCACCTGCCGAGAATCCTCGGTCTGCGTGGACGGTCAGGAGGTTTGCCCCGACCCGATAATGAACACCAACGAGCTTTGCAACGGTCTGGACGACGATTGCAACGGCTTAGTCGACGAAGGGGCCGCTTTATGCAGTGACGACGACGCGTGCGTGTGCGGAGTCTGCGCTGCCCCGTGTTCCCAGGGGACCTGTGAGCAGGCGTCTGGCACCTGTCGTCAGGGTCGCTGCGTGCCTCCCTGCTGCGACATCCAGTGCCCGCCGGGCGAAACCTGTCAGCAACCGGGAGACACCTGCGCGGATCCGTGCGAGGTGGGATCGGTGACTTGCGATCCGGGCCAGGAATGTCGCCTGGGAGAGTGCGTGCCCGAGGATTGCTACACGCCGGGGCTGGAATGTCCCGCTGGCGATCGCTGCAACGGAGGCGTCTGCGAGCCGGATCCCTGTTTAGATGTGGATTGTACGGGCAGAGCCTACTGTCGCGAGGGAGTTTGTGAACAACCCGCTTGCGGGACTTGCGGGGTCGGGCAGATCTGCTCTTACGGCGAGTGTGTCGAAGATCGTTGCTCCGTCCTGATCTGCGAGATCGGCCAGGTTTGCCGGTCCAACCAGTGCGTGGGGGATCCCTGTGCCCAGGTCGATTGCCCGGTGGGCCAGGCCTGCATCGAAGGCGGGTGTACGGACGATCCCTGTCTTCACCTGGAATGCCCGGACGATACTTTCTGCCAGGAGGGGTTCTGCGTGGTGCCGGAGGAAAACCGTGACGGTGGCATAGCCGATGCCGGTACCGACGGGGAGGACGGCGGCGATTTTGGATCGGACCCGGGCGCCGACCGGGTCGACGGCGGCGCCGACCGGTCCTATGATTCGGATCAGCCCAAATCTCCGGACGGATGCGGATGCAGCGTAAGCAGTCCTGGCAGTTCACAGGGCGGTGGGAATCCTGGCGATGGGAACATGCTTGGCTTACTGTTCTTGTTGTTGGTTGTATTGCGCAAACATCCTACTTTGTAGGGAATTCTCCCCCCCCAGACAAACAAGCGGTGGTTGACGATTTGCCCTCCCGTGGGTTAGAATAATCGTAAGATCGAGATTGTCTTTGGGGATCGTCATGAGAAAGATTTTGTTATGTGTGATGGTGGGTGTCTTGGTGTGTGTCGCTATCGGGTGCGGAAGCACAACGCCCGGGTGGACGGATGCTGAAGTAGTCTGCATCCAGAGCGATGATTGCCTGGATGGCTACATCTGCAGCGACGGCCAGTGTATCGAGAGACCCGACTGCACCGACCTGGACGAAGACGACTATTGCGACCTGCGCGAGGGTTGCGCCACCTGCGACGATTGCAACGACAACCGTGCGGACATCCATCCCGGCGCTGAGGAATCCTGCGACGGAATCGACAACGACTGTGATGGTCTCACCGACGAGGATTGTCTCTGTGACGCCGGCGAAACCCGGCCCTGCGGTATCGATGTGGGCATCTGCAAGCAGGGTGAGCGGATTTGCCAGGACGGCCAATGGAGCGATTGCCAGGGCGGCGTGGAGCCGGAGGCGGAGGAGAACTGCGATGACTTCCTCGACAACGATTGCAACGGATCGGTAAACGAGGGCTGCATCTGCGCGGAGGGTGATAGCCGCTCCTGCGGTTCCCACGTAGGGGAGTGTACGCCGGGCGTACAGTCTTGCGTGGAGGCGGGCGGCCAGTGGCACTGGAGCGGCTGCCAGGGAGGAACCCGGTCCGAGGACGAGATTTGCGAGGACGGGCTGGACAATGACTGCGACGGTTCGGTGGACAACGGCTGTCCCTGCGACGAGACCCAGCAAGACCGGCGCCCCTGCGGCCTGAACACGGGCATCTGCTACGCGGGGGTCCAGCACTGCATCCGCGGGGAGTGGATGAGCCATCATGCCCGAGGACGAAAAGTGCGACGGCCTGGACAACGACTGTGACATGCTCACCGACGAGGGCTGCGACTGCATAGATGCAATTTTCGAGGCCTGCGGTACCGATCTCGGCGAGTGCCGGGTGGGCACGCGGACCTGCCTGGACGGGAAATGGAGCGCCTGCGAGGGAGAGGTCGGTCCGGTAACGGAGCTTTGCGACAGCCGGGACAACGACTGCGACGGAGATATCGACGAGGACTTTTTGGACCTGAGACAGACCTGCGAGGACGGCCTGGGCATCTGCCGGGTACGCGGGATCATAATTTGCACCCAGGACAAGCTGGCCACCGAATGCAACGCCACGGCCGGCCAAGGATACCCGGAGGTTTGCGACCAGTTGGACAATGACTGTGACGGGCTGACCGACGAGGACTTCACCGGTGTCGGTGAGGTCTGCTCCATTGGCCAGGGCGAGTGCTTTTCCACCGGAACGATCGAGTGCGATCCCGGCGGCGCTGTTCGCTGCAACGCGGCCGTCATCGGGCCGGAACAGGAGATCTGTGACGACCGGGACAACGACTGCGATGGGTTCACCGACGAGAACTTCCCCTTCAAAACGCTTCCCTGCACTGCCGGCGTGGGGGAGTGCTTCGTCCAGGGCCACTATATTTGCAACCCCAACGACCGGTCCGAAACTATCTGCGACGCCACTCCGCCAGCGGGCACGCCGGAAGACTGCAACGGTCGGGACGACGACTGCGACGGGCGCACCGACGATGACTGGAGTCAGGCTTGCTCGAACGCTTGCGGAGACGGGTGGCGGTTCTGCGCCAACGGCCAGGTGACTGCCTGCTCGGCCCGGCAGCCCGAGACGGAGATCTGCGACTACTTTGACAACAACTGCGACGGCAACACCGATGAAAGCTTCCCCGACTTGGGTACGACCTGCGAGGCGGGCGTCGGTGGCTGCCGGAGTCTGGGGTACATGATTTGCAACCCCGACAATCCCAACCAGACGATCTGCAACGCCGTCCCCGGCACTCCGCAGGTGGAGGCCCTTCCCAGCGGTGGTGGCTTCCGCACGTGTGCCGATGGTGTAGACAACGATTGCGACGGATCGGCGGATTGCGACGATTCGGGTTGTAGGGAAGATGAAGGGTGGTCCATGGGAAATCACAGAGATGGGCTAGACAACGACTGCGATGGAACCACCGATGAGTCATTCTAATAGAGGAGGCGTCATGAAGCGGGCACGATTTTTAAGTTTATTCTGGCTGGTTGCCTGGGTCAGCGTGCCTCTTACGGTGCGGGCTCAGCCGGAGTGCGAGAAGCCCAACATGATGATCGTTCTGGACCGTTCGGGCAGCATGGGTTCAAGTTGCAATCCTCCCAACACGAAATGGGCGGATGCCGCCAACGCCATCCAGTTCGTTCTGAGTAATTTCGAAGACGTTCTGCGTTTCGGCCTGGACTTGTTTCCGTCTGACGGATTCTGCGGAGCGGGAATCATCCATGTGGACGTGGGGGACAATACCGCCGGCGCAATCACGACCGCCCTGAACGACAACCGCCCGCTGACGGGCTGCTATGGCCTGACTCCCATGGCCGCCACGCTGATGGGCTTGAGCGACTACCGGCCGCTGAAATCGATTGACCGGCGGAACTATATCATGCTGGTGAGCGATGGCGCGGATACATGCGCGGCCGATACCAGCAACGATCCCGTGAGTGCCACCGCCGACCTCTACAACAACGGCATCAAGACATTCGTGATCGGATTCGGCAGCGGTGTGGACGCGGGGGTCTTGAACGCCTGTGCTCAAGCCGGGAACACCGGGTCATACTACCAGGCCGACAACCAGACCCAGCTCCAGCAGGCAATGGATGCCATCATCAACGAAGCACTCGTGGAGATCTGCGACGATCGGGACAACAACTGCGACGGTAACACCGACGAGGATTGGCCCCTGAAAGGCACGCTATGCACGATCACTCAGGGGGGTTGCAGGGCGGATGGCGTTTATGCGTGCAACGCGGCCCAGAACGCAGTGGAGTGCAGCGCTCAGTTGAATCCCATCCCGGAGGTGTGCGACGGGTTGGACAATGATTGCGACGGGGTGATCGACAACGGCTTTCCCGATCTGGATGGCGATACTTATACCACCTGCACCGATTGCGACGACAACAATCGCGACGTTCACCCGGGGGCCACCGAGGTATGCAACCGGATCGACGACGACTGCAACGGGGCCATCGACGAGAACGATCCCACCACGGGGGATCCCTGCGGCAGCGGTACCGACGTGGGCGAATGCCAGCGGGGTGTGCTGATGTGCGTGGATGGCAGCATGGCTTGCGTGGGAGAGATCGGTACGGTTTTGGAGGTAAACTGCGACGGGCTGGACAACGATTGTGACGGGATCACCGATTTGATCGAGGCGGAGATCTGCGATGACGGTATTGACAACGACTGCAATGGTTTGATCGATTCGTGGGATCCGGCCTGCGGTGCGGTTTGCCAGCCGGGGGATCAGCAACCCTGCGGTGAGTCCGAGGGCGACTGCGAGCCGGGGGTGAGCACTTGCCGCAACGGGCAATGGGGGCCCTGCGAGGGTGAGTTGGGGCCTACCGAGGAGGTGTGCGACCAGCGGGACAACGATTGTGACGGACTAACCGACGAGCACGCCCGGCCGGAGATCTGCGACAACGGGATCGACGACGACTGCGACGGGTTAATCGACGGAATGGACCCGGAATGCGGGGAGTGCACGCCGGGTGAACTGCGCGACTGCGGGACGGACGAAGGCGAATGCCGCATGGGCCGGCAACTCTGCAATGCCTACGGGCGGTGGGGGGAATGCGGGGGAGGCGTGGGGCCTGAGGCCGAGGAATGCGACTTGCTGGACAACGACTGCGACGGTATCACCGATGAGGGCCACCTGTGTTCGGGCTACGAGATTTGCCTGTGCGGCGAGTGTGTTGCTTCTTGCAGCGCGGGCGAGTGCCCGGCCGGGAGCTTGACCTGCGTGAACGGATGGTGCGTGTCCGATCCCTGCTGCGGGGTCCACTGCCCGCCGGGAGAGCAGTGCGACGAAAACGGGCACTGCCTGGATCCGTGCGAGGTGGGGCCGGTGCAGTGTGAACCGGACGAGGACTGCCGCATGGGCATCTGCGTCCCGGCCGACTGCCACACCGCGGGGCACGAATGCCCCGCCGGGGAGCGCTGCGTGGAAGGCGTGGCTGGGGCCACGTGCGAGGTCGATCCCTGCGCGGACGTGAATTGTCCCGTCGGTGAGTACTGCCGCGAGGGGGCCTGCGAGCCGGTCGCCTGCGGCGATTGCACTCCCGACCAGGTTTGCGAGAACGGACAGTGTGTAGACAGTCCCTGCGCGAGCGTGCACTGCGAGGCCGGGCAGGTTTGCATCGGCGGAGAATGTGCGGCGGATCCCTGCCAGGGAGTCTACTGCCCCGAGGGAACCGCCTGCGTCGACGGACAGTGCCGGGGAGATCCCTGCCTGAACATCGAATGCCCCGACGACAGCGAGTGCAAGAGCGGCTACTGTGTGCCCATCGAGGAGTCCCAGGACGCCGGCACGGATGCCGGCATTCCAGACGGTGAGGATGTCGATGCTGCCGACGCCGGTCAGGACGGCGGCGGCGACCAGCCCGCGGACGAGGGATCGGATGCCGGCGCCGACCGGGGCGAGGGTGGCGTCGGTGAGGGATGCGGCTGCGGAGTGGGAGGAAGCCCACGCGGCCTGGTCGCATCCATGTTGATATTAGGCTTGATCCTGCTTAGACGATTCCGGTGCCTGCCGTAATTCTATTCTTCTTCTTCTTCCTTTTTCAGGCGCTTGAGCAGTTGGACGAAGCCTGACGACGTGAAGAACATGTAGTCGCAGTCACCAAACGAGATGACGTTGCCGTCGCGTACGTAGACGGGATCGCCCGCCTCCACCGACTGGCCGTTGAGGAAAGTCCCGTTGGTGGAGCCGGCATCGCCTAGTTTGTAGGCTTCCTTTTCCTCGACGCGGGCTAGAAAGGCGTGGCGCTTGGAGACGGTGGAGTGGTCGATATAGATTTCCCGCTCCGAGCTCCGGCCCACCAGGTATTTGGAGGGGAACTTCCCCGCGTCGGGAAGCTTGGGCGACAGAACCCTGAACTGCTTGATTTCCTTGCCGGTTCCCGCGATCCGTGAACCGGAGCCCCGGTCGGCCATGCGGGTGTGGTAGGTGGAAAAGTCTCCCGACCCGTGCTTCTCTGGATAGAGCAGGAAAGGGTGGTTGTACTGTTGCAGAAACGGTTCTTCACCAATATCCATATAGGCTTCCAGGTAGTGCTGCACAGTCTCCATGCTAAAACGCCCTCCTTCTGCAAGGATGGGAAAAGCCTAACCAAAGAGCCCAGAGTGTTCAACCCTTTTCTCGGTTCGTTGACAACATTCCGAAGGATCTGCATAATCTTCGCATGCTGCAATACAAGGTGGTCGAGACCAGCATCGTAACCGACGAGGAACTCGAGAAAATCATCAACGAGTGGGTTTCGCGGGGCTGGGTGCTGGATGGGGTTCAGTTCGCCATGCGGGATGCCTCCAAGCGGCCGGCCATGGCCTTCATCCTGTTCACCAAGAAAGGGAACGACATCAGCCATGCCGGGCAGGAGGGATAGCCTTCTCGACGTCATTCGGACCCGCGCCGGTGTTCTGAAGAAAATCCGTGAGTTTTTCGATGAGCGGGGGTTTTTCGAGGTGACCACGCCTTGTCTGGTTACCTCGCCGGATCCGGCCGTGCATCTGGACAGCTTCGAGACCGAGTTGAAGCTCGCCGGGGGCCGAAGACAAAAGCTCTACCTTTCCACTTCCCCGGAACATCACATGAAGCGCCTACTGGCGGCTGGAATGGAGTGCATCTACCAAATCGTTTCCTTCTTCAGAAACGGCGAGCTGACCGACCTGCACAATCCGGAGTTTTGCGGCTTGGAGTGGTACCAAGCCGGCGCTTCGGTCGAACAGTGCATGCAGTTGACCGAGCAACTGGCTGCTCACGTGCACCCCGAGTTGAAGCCGCCCTTCCGTCGCATGACGGTCGCCGAGGCCCTGGTGGAGTTGGGCGGGGTGGGCGTGGCCGAGGATTTCTCCAACCTTCGCTGTGCGGTGGAGAGTGCGGGCATTTTTACGGATCCCGGAGACAGCTTTGACGACCTGGTTAACCGGGCACTGATCGAGAGGGTAGAGCCGGTCCTTCCGGGTTTGGGGCCGGTGTTTCTCTGCGACTACCCGGCGCCCATGGCCGCGCTGGCCCGCCTGCGACCGGAGCGTCCCTGGGTGGCCGAGCGTTTCGAGCTTTACGCCGGCGGTCTCGAGCTCTGCAATGGCTACGGTGAGCTGACAGACGGCCGGGAACAGCGGGAGCGTTTTGTCTCCCAACTGGACGAGCGCCGGCGCCTGAACAAGGCCGTGCCGCCGCTGGATGAGAGGTTCCTCCAGGCGTTTTTCGAAGGTTTGCCGTCGTGCTCCGGGTGCGCCCTGGGAGTTGACCGACTGTTAATGTTGGTCTGCGGGAAGAAGAAGCTTCAGGGCGTAATGGCGTTTCCGATGGTTTTAGAGCTTACTTGATTACCCGGAAGGAAACCTGCAGGGTTCCCACGACTGGCGACCCGGCGTTGTAGTCGTAGTCACTGAATGCAATGGTGCCATCGATGATTTCGCCCACGGAAGTGCGTTTAATCTCGTATCCATCGGAATCCAACTCTGCCCGGTCTAGGGTCCCGATGGCAACGCCGCCCGCGCCGAATTTGATTGACTGACCGGTGGGACAATCCCGCGGAAGGTGTATAACCAGTGCATTGAGAAGCTGGTTGGTTACGAGGCCGAAGATTTGCATCTCGGTACGGTCCTCAGTCTGGTTGTACTCGACCAGGCCGCCGTAGTTCATGTAGAGGTACATTCCGTCAAATTTTCCGCTGACTGTTATTGCGCCGTGGAGCCCCGCGTAGTCCATTTGTAGATCGAACGCTCCGCCGGCCTTGTTGTCATCGGGATCGGGGATGTAGGCGCAGGTGTTATCCGCCTGGCAAGTTTCCGGTGGAGTGCAGTCGGCGTCGGTCAGGCACTCGGGGCCGGCGTCCGCGTCGCCGCCTGCGCCTCCATCATCGGTTGCGCCGTTGGAATCGCCATTGCACCCGGCGGCCAGTAGGATTACCAGGAAAACGGACAGTAAGTATCCTGTTTTTCTCATGAATGTTTTCCTTGCGGGTATGTCCATGGCGTTGGTCGTGGAATTGTCAATTGTCATAGGCGGATCACGGTTTCAAGGCGCACGCCGGCGAATGGTGGAAATACCCGGCAGGCTCCGCTGACGCATTTGGGTCCACCGCGGATTTGCCCCGCCAGGAGGTTGAATACCACCCGGCTGGACAGGTTTACGGTCAAGCTACCTGCAAAAAAGACCTGCCGTACGGGGTACCCGGCGAAGTCCGTTATGATTTCCAGGTCTCGGGATTGGGAAAACTTGGTATCGTATCCCAGGATAACTCCGACGGTCAGATGCGGAGACCAGGAGTAGGCCAGGGTCCATTCTCCCCTCAGGTAGTCGTAGGCCGAGGGAGCCTCCATGGTGTGGGCCCACCAGTTGAAACCCTGGGCGCTCAGGCTGTGGCGGGCACCAATGGGAACTTTCACGTCGGCGTCCAGGTAGAACAGGTGGTGGCGATCGCCTCCGGCCCAGTCCGGAACTTCCTCCCGCAATCCCACGTCTACCTTGGCACGCCCCCGCTTGAGGAAGAACTGCTCCATTCCCACTTGGAGGTTGTAAATCCACCGGCTCTTATCGGGCTGGTTCTGGAACGTGGGATCATCGGCGACGAATCCGGCGTAGCTGGCAAACAGCACCGTGTCGCCGCCCCATGGGCGCCAGTCTATTTTGAGCCGGGCGCCGGTTACGTCGTGGTTGTTGGTGACATCCATGTCCTCGGGTTCCAGGGTGGGAGGCCGGATATAGTGCAGGCGCTCGGGCTTGTACTTGCCGGAAGCGGAGTCGGTCTCGGAAAACAGCTCATAGTCGCTGTAAGACTTGAACTCGGCCGTCAGGGTCAAGTCACCCATGTAGAGATTGCCGCCGAAGTAGGCCGCCCAGCCGTCCGCCGCGGGCAGGTCGGGGAGCTTCAGCTCCTTCTCCATCCAGTTGAACTCGGCATACAGGTCCGCCAGCTCGGCCAGCTCGATTACTTCGATTGCGCCCCCGAACACCAAGGCGTACTCAGGAAGGAAGGCGCCTTCGATCAGACCCTGGGCGCGTTGGTTTTGCTCCAACGGATCGATGATTACACCGACGCCGTGGGCACGCAGGACCAGGCTTTCCATCGGGCGCACGGCAACCGAGAGCCCGGAGATCAGGTCGTAGGGATCTTTCAGCGTCTTTTCGGTCACCCCGTCCCAGTTGGAGGGGTTGGAGAGCCCGCCCAGGCCGGTAATGTCCACCGGGCCCAACTGCGCGCGGATCTTGGCGCCCAGCAGGGTGGTGTCCTCGCTCAACTCGTCGGTTTTGCGGATGCGCAGCGCGATGGCGCGCCCGAAGGAGGCGTAGAAGTCCCCCAGGTCCACCTGCAGGTTCCGGCCGTGGTAGGAGGCGGTCAGCTTCTCCGGCGCATAGCGATCCAGATACTTAATCTTAACGCCGGGATCTTTCGGTGCCTGGATGAACGTGGTGGTGTCTACCCGGGCCGAGAATGAAAACTCCTCCACGGTTAGCTTGAGGTTCAGGCGGTTGCGGATGTCTCCGTAGTCGTCGTTGTAGGGGTTGGGACCAAACTCGCCGTAGTCGAGGTTGTCGTCGTGATAGTCGAGCACCAGCGTTTCGGTGATTTCGAAAGACGCCTCGCGGTCTATCCACGGAAAGGTGAAGTCGAAAGCTCCCACGGAAACCGGCGCGGTAGTCAACAGTGCGATCAGAATGACTAGGGTGCTAATTGGCATGGAGGCTCAGGGAGAGAGAAGTCTCTCAATTTCCTTTTCGAGGGCCTTCTCGTCGCCGATCCGGTATCCCTGATGGACGGAGGCGATTCTTCCGTCTTGATCAATCAGCATGGAGTAGGGCAGGTCCATGGTCGGATTGAAGCGGTTGATTACCTCGGTTTCCCGATCCATCAATACGGGAAAACGATAGCGGTAGCGGTGCACCATCTGCCGGACCTCGTTTTCCGTGTCCGCGGGATCCACGCAGATGGAAACCAGTTCGAAACCGTTACCCCGATGACGCTCCCAGATTTCTTGGAGCAGGGGAAGCTCGGTGCGACAGGGGCTGCACCAGGTGGCCCAGAACGAAAGCAGGACCACCTTGTCCCCGAAATCCCGGAAGGACACCTTGTGCCCCTTCAGGTCGCGCAGGGTGAAGTCACCCACGACCTGCTTATCGGATTCCGGTTTGACTTTCTGCTGCGAGGAAGCGCAGCCGGACCAGCAAAACAGGGAAACGAAAAAGAGCCCCAGGAGCGGAGAGCGATTGTGCACGGTCATTCGCCCAGCAGGGCTTCGACGTTGCCTTCGAGTGTCTCCGGCAAGTTGGCTTCCACCTTGTAGCGGATGACAAACTCGTCGTCCAGCAGCATGTTGAGCGGGGTTCCCTGAACGATGTAGTTGCGCATCACCTCGACCTCGGGATCGGCCGCCACGGCGAAGGTCGTATTGTACTGTTCGGCGTACTCGCAGCAATAGTCCAGTACCGACTGGCGATCGGTGTTGCCCCGGTCATCTCCGACGAGAACCAGGAGGATCTTGAAGCCCCGGTCCTTGTATGGAGCGTAAAGGCCGTCCTCCATGGTGCTGGCCTGCTGCTTGCAGTAAGTGCAGGTTCCCGAGTGGACCGTGACCAGGGTGGCCTTGGCACCCAGGAAATCCTCCATGCTGAGGTTCTTTCCCTGCGCGGGGCCTCCCGGGCACAGGCATTCCAATACGGTGAAATTCTCAACCGTGTCTTGAAAATCCGTTCCATATGGGCCCGGAGGATACACTGGACCTTCGTCGGTTCCGGCGTCGAAGGCGTCTCCGCCCCCGTCGCCGGCGTCTTCTTGCTGGTTCGTGCCGCCTTCCCAGGCGCATCCGGGAACGGCTAGAAAAACCAGGCACAACAAAGAAATCAAGGCTGTTTGGACCGCTTTCACTCCCATCGCTATCTCCATACCTCCGTATCTCCATACCTCCGTTCCCCCAAGCCCACTCTTAAACCAGATCCAACTCGGGGTCAATGGATTTATGCCCTAGGGCTCCGGTGGACCTCTACCGTCCGTTTCCGCATCGGGTTCGGCCCCGGGTGATACCGTCCGTTTCATCGGACGGCACAAAAGCGCACACTTGACCGTCGGAATTCATCCACGGGCAAACCCGTGGATGAATTCGAAGGAGGGTAAAGCTTGACAACCGATGTCCGGTTGTTTACAAGCATACTGGCCCTTTCGGGGGCCAGAGCCCGGGATGCTCGCTCCCCCCCGCGACGTCCTGGGCTCTTCTTTTTCCGAATAAATTTGAAGAAGTAATGAATAAACCGTGTCGTTTTCCATGCCCGGTATTCCTGAGATAGTACAAATATCCTGAAATTTCAGTCGACCGGAAATATGCGGATAGATCCGGGCAATACCAAGGCGCCGGTGGGGATGCCAAACCTGGATTTCCCACCCCATTTCCGGTCGATCCCAATCTCCCGCGTAAAAAGGGACACTTACGAGAGGACCACGAGTAAATTATCTCACTAGTATAGTGGCACCGCGTATATTGAGTTCCTTTGGGAAGTCAACAGGTTAAATCGAAACGTAGGGGCACCAGTGGGAGATTG